>NZ_JAAGOG010000308.1:0-7174 GCF_010747425.1 Nostoc sp. UIC 10630 | reverse complement strand
ATTAAACATTTTGATCCCAGGCTCAATCAATGGATTTATACAGATGATCGTAAAAATATTTTAACTGAAAATCTCAGTAATACTTTACTGGAATTTTACTTTCCTAACAAAAATTTTTCATTTGGACATTCAGATGAATACAGTACAGATGAAGACTTAAAAAATCATCCAGATGGACACGTTTTACTATTATCTTCAAAAACTCGTTTACTTTATGGAGAAAAGGAATGTTTAGAAACGATTCAAAAAATTTGTCCCGATAGTAAAGATCGGGGTGCTTATGGTTCCATCTTCCTTGGGGCTTGTAAAAATGCGATTCACGAGAAGCTAAACATTCTAGTAGTAGATGATTCTAATAATAATCCCGGTCAAAATGGAGGGATATTATCAAATGATTTAGCATATAAACTAGTTGGCGATTGTTATGGACAGATTTCAACACAACTTTATGACAAGCTCACTTCAAGAGAATCACAACAAGATAAAAGCTACCGTGTTATCCAGCATCGATTTGGCTGGAAGGAAGGAAACGGAGAAGATACTACTAAATACCGCTTTGGTAAAGGGACACTCCGACCATACAAACTAGATAAAATAGAATATGCAGAGCCAAATAACAAACCAAAAATAGACATAATTCTCCCCATAAGTAGTTTTAAGGGAACAGATAAGGATAGACCAACAGGGGCGACTAAACCTCAAATTAAGCCAGGGTTGTATCAGCAAGATATTTGGTTAGCCGAAAAAGGGCAATCTCAGCAAGGTAAGATGTCTATCTCCCAACTATTGGCATCTTTCCCCCAAGGAATTAAAGATTTTGCCGAAGAATTAGAGCTACAAGCTGAAAAACTAGTTTCTATTCAAGATGACCCTAGAATTGTTGCTGCTTACTATTGTGAAAAATACGAAAAACGCAAAGAATCATTGAACCAAAGTAAATTAAAAATAGGAGAAGTCACAAACCTGGAACCAGATGTTAAAAACTTAGGGACAAATGACGATTTAGATACAGATGAGGAATTAGATGACGAGAGTACTA
This sequence comes from Nostoc sp. UIC 10630, assembly GCF_010747425.1. NCBI lineage: Bacteria > Bacillati > Cyanobacteriota > Cyanophyceae > Nostocales > Nostocaceae > Nostoc > Nostoc sp. UIC 10630. The sequence continues at coordinate 6,135 of NZ_JAAGOG010000308.1, read as the reverse complement.
AAGATGACTTGTTCATGTACAAACTCATCAAAACTGACTTACTTGGTCATCAACAACTTTTAGAAACGGAAAAAGTTAAACAGGAATTAAGTCGGTTTTTACAGAGCCAATGGCGAGATATCGCTTTTGGGAAAACGCTTACTTTTGACCGAGGGATGATTATTCCATCCAAGGAACTTAAAAATGGTGAAATTTGTGTTTCATGGGAAAAGAATGAAGAGAAAATTCTTAACTTCCGTTCTCCTTTTCTAAATTCTAACGGATTGTGTGTGTCTGCTAACAAGCACGTTAAAGATCGACTCGGGCCAGATGGTAAAGACCTCAAAGGCATAATCGTAGTCAATGACGAAGACCACAAGCGCATACAGCAAAGAATCACAGAGCTAGAAGCACGAGGAATCAATGCTGATTTTATCGACCCAGCAGAAACCGAATCAGAACGCCAAGCACGAGACTACGATGGTGACTGCATTGGTGTGGCACTAGCTAGTAAATATCCTAACTTAACAGCCGAAGCCGAGTACAGAAACCAACCCCAGAATGCTTATGCTCCGACAGTTAAGCTCAAAAAGCAATCATTTTACGATCCCACAGATGGAAGCCAGCCCCCTTTTGAAAAAATCGCTATTCACATGAGCGATAGCATCAGCGTGGGCATAATCAACAATCAAGTGACAGCACTGGAGGCATTAGAATCAGAAATTGAGGTACTAAAGACTTACGGTACTTTTGAGCAGAAATCAAATTATCTAGACCAAGTTTCTAATCATTACGAAACCCTGTTTGAGCAAGAACGGCAGAAAGAGCCAAAGTTAATTCGAGAAGAATACAAGCCGTATATGCAAGGGGTTGTCGAACTTGCTCATTGTCAAAGAACTCCCGAAATTATCCAGCAGGCGATGGACATTAACCGTCAAATGTACCGGAGTATGATTGAAGAAGGATGTTATCAAAACCAAATAGCGGTTGATTTATTCAAAAGTGCTAAAAAACCTGAGATGGATAAAATCAGGGAAAACAACCGCTACTTATATCGTGATGTTAATTATATTAAAGATAAAAAGTCGCGTTCAGTTTATTTAAGCACAGGTATAACACCAAAGGGCTACTCACCAGTAGAATTATTGATTAGCCAAACCAATAAATATTTCCAAGAATCACAGTTAGAATCGCGTCCCATCGTCCAGTTTAAAGACTTATTCAAAGGAGTAGAATTTACACCACAACAAAAATTTGCAGCGATCGCCGCGAAGTACGAGTTCGATCTGAAGTTCAACGCTGCGGTACGTATGGAGCGACGGCGGGAAACCGAGAAGGGGCCATCAGCAATCATCCAAACTCCACAGTCTTGCCAACTCGAAATTACCAATCTAACTCGTTACGGGCATCCCCTAATCTGGAAAGCCCAGACACTTAACATTCGCCTAGAAGAAATTAAATTTACAAGTAGCGAACGCCCCCACAAATTACTAGCAGTCGCTCAGATTAATGAAGAAATCGATAAAGATGGAAAACCTGCATACCGTCAGTTGGGAACAGTTAGCCAGCAATCTGTAACTGACCACAACCTCAAGGCGGGGATAACTACGCAAGGAGCTAAACTCTTAGAACTAAAACCAGAACTTACCAGAAGCCAAACTAAACTACTCTTTGCCTTGGCAAATGATGCATCTGAAGCATTTTACGCTTCTATCCCAGAGTCAGAAAAACTTGCATCTGCTGCCGCCGCTTGGAACATCTGTGCATCCCGCCAGGATGAACTGGAAGTTGCAAGAAAAGAAAACGCAAACCCCCAAGCGATCGCTAAAAAAGTCTCCAATTTTGCTTTCGCTGCTTTCCCCAATGAGATTATCTCCCGCTTGGAGAAACTGCAATTTAGCGAACCGAAGTTAGTCACACTTCATAATGAAGCAAATCAATTTTTGGGCAGAAAGTGGAACCCAGACGAAAAACACCCCATAGAAATCAGAGCTAGCCACCACCCACCGGGACATGAACGCCACGTTTCCAGACTAATGTTTGTACAGGATGCTGACGGCGAATATAAGGAATTCGCCATGCTCGAAACCAGGGCTGGAATGTTACCAATTGGCACAAAGGCGCAAGCTAATTTCATTGGGGTAGAACCTGCTACCGCCAAAGCAACTATTGGGCTACCAGGAAACGAACCGGTTGAAATTACTATCCGTGAACTCAAGAACTTCTCTTACGCAGGACTTGTTTTTAACGCCGAACCCGTAAACTTAGGATTTGGCACTGTGCCGATTCCTGATAAAACAGTAAAAATCAAACTTGATGCTTTGACTCTGGGTGAGTTAGACAGTGATTCTATCCAGCAGTTAAAACAAGTTGATTACCTAAAAAATGGTAATCCCCTGAAGTTGAAACTTACTTCTATCTCTGAAGCTGGAGATCAAGCTTTTTTGCTGGGTGAGTCCCCAAATGGTAATCTCCTCAAAATAAATAAAATCAACTTTTATGATTTTTCTGGTCAGTCATTTTCGGATCGAGATTACCGAAAACTGACTATCAATTTGCCACCTTTAAAAACTAGAGATGCAGTATTTCTCAATGGTGAACCTTTGGGAGTGTTGCACTTTAAAAAAGATAAAGACGCGCTCAGACAGCTTGGATTGCTCAAAACCGGACAACTTACCCCAGCCCCCGCTATTATTGAAAGTAACTTCTCTGTTATTTGCGCTCAAATTGATCATAATACCGTTGAATATCCCCAGAAATGGACGAAGGAATTTCAGGTTTTTGGGACTCAATCGTTTGATTCTGAACAACAAGAGATGATTGAGAGTAGTGCGAAAATTCTACATTATATTAAAGAGCGTCCTACTTTCTTATTTTCTACAGAATCAAACAAAAAACTTGGAGTCATGGGTTTGGCTGTTGACAACCAGAAAGCTGAGACTGTGACTAAATGGTTAACTGCTCAAAAAGTTGAATGGCAGCAAGTACCAACAGAAGATGTTATCAGGGAAACCCAAAAAGGTCTAGCGGTATTTAACTTAGTTAGCAGTTCAATTCCTGCCAAAAGTTTGGATAATATGACCAAGAAATTTGGGTCAATTATTGAAACGGATAGTGACTATCAACAAAGAGTTAATTCCCTCGCTACACGACCGCAGTTTTTGAAACCACCAGAACAAACAGCACAATCCCCACCTAACCAATCTATAACTCCATCACTCTCCACTACTCCTTCTACACCAGATATTACTAATAGTACAAAAACCGAACTTCTAGGTGTGAAGAAGTCCTCAACAGTTACTATTGATGATTTGAGAAATTGGTACAATGCCGCAGATAAGTTAGGGAAGTCGGAGAATTACAAAAAACGCATTGTGGAAGTTGCCAATCAATTTAAAGCTGGTGAGCAATTATCAGCCGAAGCGTTGACAGTAATGAATCAAGATACATTTGAGCTTGAAAGAATCAGTCGACTGACTCAAATTGCTCAAAGGATTGGCATGATCTGGGGTAAGTCTAATGAAAATGCCACTCAAGTTCAAGGAAAAATTTATGACTTGGCTTTCAATACCCAGCAGAGAGATTTAACTATTTCGCAGAAAAATGGGGAGGTAATTTTAAACTTACAATCTGGCAAGGTGCAGACTAATAAAGTAACTCCACAGATATTGCAAACTTTTGAGGATGCTAATACTCAAATTGATAAAATATTAGCTAAATCTCAAGGGCAACAAATAGAGTTACAAAGATAGATTGTAAGAATTCAGTACCCAGGAGTCAGGAGTCAGAATTTATCAGGAATATAAAATGATTGGTATATTTGTTTATCAAATGTTCTCCTAATTCTTTAACTATTCAGTCCTTCTGAATTCAGAAGGACTGAATTCTTCCCGCAAAATACGCCAAAGAATTTCGTGCCAAACTTGGTTTACGGGCAAATGAATGAATTATTAATAGTAGACCTTTACCACCTGAATTGGAGCGCTGCAAATCTTAAACCCGGTTATAGAAGTAAAATTATAGAAGTTAAACACAAGAAAAATGACCGACGCACCTTTCCCTAACCGACTAGACCGTATTGAGCAAATAATCTTGGGTGTAGCTGAAAGACAAGCAAACACGCAAGCACAACTGGATGTACTCAGTCAAGAAATGAGAGAGCTTACCAGTAACGTTGACCGTGTTCTGGGTCGTAGTGCAATTTTGGATGATGTGTTACTTGAATTACGTGATAGTCACGAACAACATCAGCGAAACTTTGAGTCACACCAGCAGCAAGCAGAGGAGCATTTACAAGCATTCAAGGAACATCAGCGCACTACTAACGCTGCACTACAAAGCCTTGAGTCAATCTTGTTGCAGTTGATTAGAAATAATTCTTGAGATACGTAAGCAGTAGACCCCTGGTGAAATTGAAGTAAGGCGAATTTAATTATTGGCTAGGCGATCGCAGGCAGCGAGAAACCTTTCAGCAATAATCGCTTCAATTCGTCTTAGGTTCTCTTTCTTGTCCGTTTTGGCACGGCTATGCCAAATACGCTAAATACAAAGGTAAAACAACTGCCAATGCTCGATTACGTTAGTGCAGGAATCGCGTTTTACATAACAATGCTTCCAGTACAAGAGTGGATACTAGAATTCCGCCTCGGTTATCTCGGTCGCTACTGGAGCCTGATAAGTGTTGCTGGTTTATTCATTGGCTTTTTGCTCTGTCTGCTGATATTTGTGCCATTGATTATTAACATGGCATTAGATCCGTTCAGATATCCAGATCATTTGGTCATGAGCGGGATCGCTGCGGTGATTTTTGGTGCAATACTCTGGCTGGGGCAGTGGCTGATCCTGCGACAGACTGAGATGACACCGAGAATTTTTGCGCTGATCAATACGGTAGTTGGAATCTCTGTCTTCTCTGTGCTGGTGTGGTTCAATCAAAAAAGTTTGCAGTGGAGCGGTGGCCCGATTGAAGGCTGGAAAACCGGACTCATTTTTCTAGCAGGTGGTACAGTTACTGGAGCCGCGACGGGTAAGGCTTTAGATTTTTACTGTGCGCGAGTTGAGCAGCGATTAATCAGACTTGAGAGGGAGAGGGTAGAGCAAGAAACCCAAGAGCGAGAAAGGCTCTTAAGAGAAAGGTTTGAGAAGCAGAAATTAGAGCAAGAACGTTTAGAAGCAGAGATGGCAGAACGGAAAAGGATACAGCGAGAGGCGGCTCAAGAGGAAGAACGCCTGTGGTACGAAAAACACGGGAAAGACTATGCTGATTATGAATATGACGAGGATGAAGAGGAGTACGAAGATGAAGACCAGGAGGAATAAACTGGTTTAGAGCAAAGCTCACCATATCCAGCTTTTGGTGGCTTTGCCATTCGCTACATTATTAAACTTGGCTTGTGCGTAGAAGTTCAGCATACGCTGTCGCTGTATCTTTCATATATTGGTACTCTTCTCTAATTCTTTTATACTTATTCTCAATAGCAAAGCTGTCATTTGGAAGGAGATTTGGGTCATATTGTGCAACTTGTCTGCCAATCAAAAGTTCTCTAATAAAGCCAATATAGACTTGTTGTAATTCTTCAGCTTTATCGAGTAAGTTCTCAATTTGAAATAATGCTCTTTTGTAAATTCCCTGTTGACTAGCATAAAATTCTGACGTAAGTACTAAATCCAGTAAATTGTTGGTTTTGTGCCACTGCTTTCTTAATTTTAAAATTTCTGGTTCGACAAATTGGATATGCTCTTTAATTAGGAAGGCTAGTTGTTGAGCTACTTTGAGATTTGCTTTTTTATCAATATCAATTTTATCGAAAGTTGGAATACGTATAGATTGAAGATTATGCCAGGAATAAATGTACTCAATGCCTTCGGGTGTGAGCTTTGGAAAAATGACCTGGATTCTTCGATTCTCCTTAACCTCAAAAAAGATACCAAAGTTACCTAAAGGTAAATTTGGGTAACGAATATCTGCTCCATCAACTTCCAGCACTAAGTTACTTTTGATGCGCTTTATCTTTTGATCGTGATAAAAAACAAACCAATATCCGGCAAGCATTATTAAAATGATTATAGTGATGCTTATCCCGGATTTCTCACAAAGCCTGAAAAAAGAAGAGTCAAAAACTGCCAAAATGACTAATATACCTGAATTCCAGCAGT
>NZ_JAAGOG010000307.1:0-7268 GCF_010747425.1 Nostoc sp. UIC 10630 | reverse complement strand
ATTTTTATTTATATAACTTTTGTAGTAAAAATATTTATTTTGTAAAAACGTGGCAAAATTAGCAAATCAAAAAAATTCTCTTAACAAAAAAACAATAAGTTTTAAAATACGACTTTTGGCAAATAAACCTATTACCTAAGAAAGTGTTAGCTTATATAGTTGCTAATTAAGCTGATAAATAAGCCATTTTATAAATGGGTATTTAATTGAGTGCAAGTGAGAAAATATTATGTTTCAAAGTGTTGCAACTATTTTAGGATTAGCGCCAATAACTTTAGCTCAGGAAGTACTAACTCCAGAAGAAGCATCAGTGCTTTTTTCTGGCCCTAAATTCTTAGTGGCATTGCTGGCTGGAGTTTCGATGGCATTTGCTTTTCAATTGTTATTCACCAACTTTTCAGTTGCTGTCGGAATTTCATCTTGGGAAATTGATTCAGATTCCGATGATGAATCAGAAAGTTTAGGTAAGACAATTCGTAAGGTTCAAGGCAAAGTTGGCGCTTGGGTGTTAATAACTGCGAGCATTGCATTATTTATTGCTTGCTTTCTAGCTGTAAAACTTAGCTTAATCGAAAGCGCATTCTTAGGATCAATTATTGGTGTAGTCATCTGGTCTACCTATTTCTCACTAGTAATTTGGTTGGGTTCATCAGCAGTAGGTTCTTTAATTGGTTCTATTTCTAATACTGTTACTTCTGGTTTTCAAGCTCTGATGGGTACAGCAACTGCTGGTATCAGTGCTAATACTGCGAAAAAACAGTTAGTTTCGACTGCCGAAGAGATTACAGCCGCAGTTCGGCGGGAATTAACTTCAGGTTTTGATTCTGAAGGGATTAAAAATACTCTCCAAAGTTCTTTAAGTTCTCTGCAATTGCCAAAGCTGGATGTTAAAGAAATTCGCAACCAATTTGACCAGCTTCTTAAAGATACAGATTTACAATCTGTTGCTAATAGCGATTTATTACAAAATGTTAACCGTCAAACATTTGTTGATTTAATCAGCACTCGCACAGATTTATCTAAAGAAGATATCAATGGCATTGCTGACCAACTTCAAGGTGCTTGGCAACAAGCTTTGAATCGTAAAAATCCTACAGAACAAGTAATTAATTTACTTAAGTCTGCTACTCCTGAAGAACTCAATTCTGAGCAATTGGGTGAACGGCTTCAACAATTGGTTACAGTTGGAAGTGGTAATGGTAATGGTGTAATTAAACAAGCTATTCGATATGGTTTGAGCGCTGCCGCACCAGCAGTTCTCGAACGGGTCAACCTTTCTAATATCGATGTGAACAAAATTACAAGTCAGTTGCAAAAGCTGAAAGAAAAAGTTCAAGATGTCGATGTCGAGCAAGTAACAGAACAATTTCAAAAGTTTAAAGAGCAAGCCACTGAGCAAGTATCTGCAAGACTACCAATATCACTTGAAAACACGATTAAATCAGATGTCGAAGATTACATATTGAATTCATTTCCTTGGCATTTTAACCGAATTACGCTAGTAGATGAATTTAAAGAAGTCATCTATGACGTAAACGCAGATCCGACAACTGTGAGACGGGAGTTAGAAGAAATCAATCAAGAATATTTCACCAACTTGCTGAACCAGCGAGACGATCTCAGTGAACCCAGGGTGAAAGAAATTGCTGAACAAATGGAAAGCGATCGCTTGGAAGTTTTAGAGACTGTAAAACAGGCCGAAGCGCGAGAAAAAGGGCAAAATTTCCGCACGCGCATCGAAGATTATCTCCGTTCCACTGGGAAAGAAGAACTCAATCCTGAAGGTATTGAACGGGACTTTGCCAAGTTAGTAGAAGATCCAGAAGCTGGGTTTGAAGATTTAAGTAGCCGCTTCGGACAATTTGACCGCGATACTTTTGTACAATTGCTTCAACAGCGTCAAGATGTCAGCGAAGAGGAAGCTAATAATATTGTTGGTCAACTCGAACGCAACCGCGATAATATCTTGAATCGTGCTAGAGAATTGCAAGAACAAGCAAAAGCGAAAGCCGATGAACTGCGTCAAAGAGTTGAAAACTATCTGCGGAATACTAATAAAGACGAACTCAATCCTGAAGGTATCAAACGTGAGTTTAGAATTTTACTAGACGATCCGCAAGCCGGAATTAGCCTATTACGATCGCGCTTATCGCAATTTGACCGCTACACATTGGTACAATTGCTCAGTCAGCGTCAAGATTTGAGCGAAGAACAGGTAAACCAAATTCTCGATCAAATTGAAGCTGTCCGAGATAGTATTTTGCAAGTACCGCAGCAGGCGAAAGAACAGTACGAAAAAACTACAAAAGCGATCGCTGAATATCTCCGCAATACCAACTTGGAAGAACTCGATCCCGAAGGTATTAGAAGCGATTTGGAAAAATTACTCGAAGATCCCAAAGCTGGAGCTTTAGCACTGCGCGATCGCTTATCTCATGTCGATCGAGAAACCTTGGTGCAACTCGTGAGTCAGCGCGGAGACTTGAGCCAAGAGCAAGTTAATCAGATCATCGATCGCGTACAAGATGCCATTGGTGATATTCTAAGAGCGCCACGGCGTTTAGCCAAGCGTACCGCTCAACAAGCTTTAGATTTTGAAGCCAATCTTGAAGAATATCTGCGTAATACCAACAAAGACGAACTCAACCCTGAAGGAATCAAACGCGATTTACAATTGCTGTTGTCTTCTCCCCGCGCTGGAATTGGAAGTTTGAGCGATCGCGCCTCAAAATTTGACCGTTCCACAATCGTGGCGCTGTTATCCCAACGTGAGGATATCTCAGAAGAAGAAGCTAACCGGATTGTCGATCAAATTGATTCTGTCCGGAGTTCCATTGTCGAACAATTTCAGCAGATTCAGCAGAAGGTGCAATCAGTGCTGGATGGAATTTTTGCCAAAGTTCGCAACTATCTTAACTCCCTGGATCGTTCTGAACTCAACTATGAAGGCATTAAGCAAGATTTTGCCAAAGTATTCGACGATCCGCAAGCTGGATTTGAAGCATTGCGCGATCGCCTCAGTGAATTTGATCGTGACACCTTAGTTGCTGTCATCAGTTCTCGTGAGGATATCTCTGAGGCAGATGCTAACCGGATTATCGACCAAATAGAAGCAGCGCGGGATGGCGTATTGCAACGAGCCGAACGCATCCAGAAAGAAACCCAAAAACGTTTGAAAGCGATCCAACAGCAAGCTAAAAAGCAAGCCGAAGAAAGCAAAAAAACCGTTGCCAATGCTGCCTGGTGGATATTTGGGACAGCGATCACTTCCCTTTGTGCCAGTGCGATCGCAGGTGCGATCGCTGTAACTGGGATAACTCTTCCTGGGTAAAATATCTCTGTCATCGATAATTTTAAGCAATAGAGAGTGGGATTCAGTTTATACAAATGAATGCCACTTTTTTTATAAGAATTTATCAGTAAGGATTAATTTAATTCCTAATGGTCAAAACAGAGTAAAAAACTGTGTTCAAGCCAGATTGATCCCCTTATTTCATTCAATAACTGAACATACATACAGTTATTGTAAGTTGTTACAAATGATAATTTATGGTGCAATAAAGAAAACATATATTGAATCGGCACACCTCTTAAGGAAGAGCTATAGAAATAACAACTGCCGTAAGATTAACATCCTTGCATTATTCAGATAATTTTAACTATATCTATTTCTACAAAGTATGGGCTACAGGCAATAGCACAGAGGCGTAACCAGCAGTCACTACAGATATTGATAACCTAATGGATTAAACCAGGCATATTACAGATGAACAATGATGAATTTAATTCAATGTGCCACCTCACAGAATGTCAGCAGGCAGAGGAGGTACTACAACAGCAAATTCAATGGCAGCGATTGGTGATGGCAATTGCCCAGCGCATCCGCCAGAGTTTGAATTTGGACAAGGTTCTCAACACCACTGTTACTGAAGTCCGTCAATTCCTGCAAGTAGATCGAGTGTTCATGTATCAGTTTGAACCAGACTACAGTGGGGTGGTGGTGGTAGAGTCTGTTGACGATCATTGGATTGCTATCCTGAATACCCAAGTTCAAGACACTTATTTGATGGAAACTCGCGGCGAGGAGTACAGACATGGGCGCATCCAAGCTATTGCAGATATTTATACAGCAGGTCTAACTGAATGCCACCGGGATTTACTTACTCAGTTTCAGGTCAGGGCAAACTTGGCGGTTCCAATTTTGCAAGGAAAAAAATTGTGGGGATTATTAGTTGCTAACCAGTGTGCAGCACCCCGCCAGTGGCAGACGTGGGAAATCGATTTCCTCAAACAATTGGCAGTACAGGTGGGTATTGCCATCCAGCAATCTCAACTTTATGAGCAGGTACATACTGAACTCGCTGAACGCAAGCGGGTGGAAGCTGGTTTAAGAGCGCGTGTACGCCAGCAGGCAGCTGTGGCTAAATTGGGTCAGTTAGCTCTGGCTAATATCGACCTTTACACATTAATGGACGAAGCGGTTGCCCTGGTTACTCAAGGCCTTGAGGTGGAATACAGTAAAGTTTTAGAAATGCTTCCAGATGAGAACAGCTTATTGTTGCGATCGGGAGTCGGTTGGCAGCCAGGGCTAGTGGGAAATTTTAAATTAGAATTAGGTGGAGGGAATGAGACTCAAGCTTCCTATACACTACTTTCCCATGAGCCAGTAATTGTTTGTGATCTGCGGAAAGAAACACGGTTTCAAGGGCCACCGTTATTGATTAACCACTCAGTGATCAGTGGCATTAGCGTTATCATTCAAGGTCAAAAACAACCTCTGGGTGTTTTAGGCGCACACACAACTAGACATCGAGAGTTTACCCAAAATGATATTCACTTTTTGCAAGCGATCGCTAATGTGTTAGCTACGACCATTGAGCGCAAATGGGCAGAACAGAAAATCCGCGAACAAGCAGCTTTATTAGATATCGCTTCTGATGCGATTATCGTGCGAAATTTCCAAAACCAAATTTTATTCTGGAATCAAGGTGCAGAACGTCTATATGGTTGGGAAGCTCATGAAGCTTTGGGAAAGAACCTGGAGGAGTTGCTGTGCAAAGAAAGCTCACAGCAGTTACAAGTGGCTTTAACAAATGTTACTAACTCTGGCTTATGGCAAGGTGAGTTACATAAAGTGACAAAGGGCGGCAAAGAAATTATCGTGGAAAGCCGATGGACACTGATGCGTGATGAAGCAGAGCAACCCAAATCCATCCTCTGTGTTGACACCGACATCACAGAGAAAAAACAACTCCTGTCTCAATTTCTCCGTGCCCAGCGCCTAGAGAGTCTTGGCACGTTGGCAAGTGGCATTGCCCACGACCTCAACAATATTCTGACACCCATTCTTTCCTCAGTGGAAATGTTAGCGCTCAAACTTCCCAATCTGGATGCAGGCAATCAACAACTGCTGAAGCTTCTTGACCATAACTCTAAACGGGCGGCAGATTTGGTCAAGCAAATTATGACTTTTTCTCGTAGGTCTGAAGGCAACGGCATTTCTTTACAAATAGAACACCTACTGTTAGAAATTGAGCAAATTGTCCAAAGCACATTTCCAAAATCGATCGCAATTATTAATAATCTACCTAGACATAAACTCTGGACTATCTTGGCAGATCCGACTCAAATTCATCAGGTGTTAATGAATTTGTGCGTCAACGCTCGTGATGCAATGCCCAAAGGCGGTACATTATCTATCTCTGCGGAAAATTTATTCGTTGATGAAAATTTTGCCAAGATGAATCTAAATGCTCAGGTGGGCCCTTATATAGTCATAACTATTTCAGATACAGGATTTGGGATTTCTCCAGTAATTTTGGAGCGAATTTTTGAACCATTTTTCACAACCAAAGAACCAGGCAAAGGCACTGGCTTAGGTTTGTCAACTGTGATTGGGATTGTCAAAAACCACAATGGTTTTGTGAAAGTGTCTAGTGAGGTAAGCAAAGGTTCCCAATTCCAAGTGTACCTACCAGCTTTGAACAAAAGTACAAAGCAACAAGCAGAGAACTTGGAATTGCCCAATGGCAACGGAGAATTAATTCTAGTTGTAGATGATGAAGCCGCTATCCTGGAGATTAGCAAAACTTTGCTAGAAGACCACAACTACAAAACCCTGATAGCTATTAATGGCATCGAGGCAATCTCATTATATGCCCAGCATCAAAATCAAATCAGTATGGTGTTGATGGATATGATGATGCCGTCAATGGATGGGTTAACTGCAATTGGCATAATGAAACAAATGAATCCACAAGTTAAGATTATGGGCATCAGCGGCATGGTGACAGACAGCCAAATAGTTGAGGCTGCTAACGCTGGTATCAATATATTTTTGAAGAAGCCTTACACTTTCCGTCAATTATTACACGCTATTAACGACTTCTTGAGCGAGCCATAGTCTTAAAAATGGGGGTTAGCTTGGGTTAAGGGTAAAAACTAAAACTGGCGTAGATTGGGTTAAGGAACGAAACTCAACATTATCAAGACTTTGTTGGGTAACGCTGACGCTCAACCCAAGCATATTGCAATACGGTTCAGTCAAGAGCTACTGGCAAAAATTTTGGGTTTTCGAGACGCGATAAATCGCCGTCAAGACAAGTGTTTCGGTCTTATCTGAACTGGTATTGAAGCATATTGGGTTAGGGGGGATCTCTTGTGCGTAAGTCCTGGTTTTAATAGAAAATTACCAATGCTTACTCATGTTCGATCGCGCTGCGTATACATGAGAAAATCAGGTAATACAATCGCAATACAAGCGATCATGCCAGGGAAGGAAAAAAGATGTCGGAGAATTTGAGAAGCCAAGTAGTAACGCAAGGAGTGCAGCGATCGCCAAATCGAGCCATGCTGCGTGCAGTTGGTTTTAAAGATGAAGATTTCAACAAAGCCATTGTCGGTATAGCCAACGGTTACAGCACCATCACCCCCTGCAATATGGGGATCAATCAACTGGCACAAAGGGCAGAAATTGGGATTAAAACCGCCGGAGCAATGCCACAAATGTTTGGCACAATTACCATTAGTGACGGAATTTCGATGGGAACCGAAGGGATGAAATATTCCCTAGTATCGCGGGAAGTCATCGCTGATTCCATTGAAACCGCCTGTACCGGGCAAAGTATGGATGGTGTACTAGCCATTGGCGGTTGTGATAAGAATATGCCAGGAGCAATGCTAGCGATCGCCCGGATGAATATCCCAGCAATATTCGTTTACGGTGGCACAATTAAACCGGGTCACTACAACGGACGCGATTTAACCGT
>NZ_JAAGOG010000421.1:0-1694 GCF_010747425.1 Nostoc sp. UIC 10630 | reverse complement strand
AACCTACATTCCGCAGGTAAGTGAAGAGATTGATGGTATTTTTTATTTATGACATCATCAGCATTAGAAATAAGAGTACAAGATATTGACCACTGCGGGATAGTGGCAGGCATCATTGACCAAATGTGTTTGGTAGAGCAAATCAACCAAATATTAGGCACTCATCACCAAGAAATAGTCAGCCCAGGTCAAGCAGTCAAAGCGATGATTCTCAATGGCTTGGGTTTGGTCAGTGCGCCACTGTATCTGTTTGAAAAGTTTTTTGTGGGCAAAGCCACAGAACACCTGTTGGGAGAGGGGATAAGTCCAGAACACCTAAACGACGACCGTTTGGGGAGAGTATTGGACAAACTATATGAGGCGGGACTAACACAAGTATTCGTCACAGTAGCGTTGGCAGCAGCCCAAAAGTTTGGGGTAAAAAAAGACAGTTTGCACCTAGACTCCAGTTCATTTCATGTGCATGGAGAATACGTCAGCACCACAGATGAAGGCGCAACAGAGGAAAGAGCAATTGAAATTACCTATGGTTACTCACGAGACCATCGACCGGATCTCAAACAATTTATAGTGGACTTGATATGCAGTGGGGATGGAGACATTCCCTTATATCTGAGAGTTGCAGATGGAAATGAAACCGACTCGGCGGCATTTGCGCGAATTCTCAAAAAGTTTAGGCAACAGTGGGAGATAGATGCCTTGTTTGTGGCAGATGCCGCTCTTTACTGTGAACAGAACATCAAACAGATGGATTCTTTACGCTGGCTATCAAGAGTGCCAGCCACCTTAGCGGCAGCAAAATTTCTCTTAGACAACATGAGTCAGGAAGCGTTTGTCAGCAGTGCAATCGCAGGATACCAGATTGCTGAATGTTGTAGTGATTATGCCGGAGTCAAGCAGCGTTGGTTAGTAGTCAACAGTGAAGCGCGGAAAAGCGCGGATTTAAAGCAACTAGAAACACGTCTCGCCCAGCACTTGGACAAAGCCCAGTCTCAATTGCGACAGTTATCACAACAAGAATTCGCTTGTGCAGCAGATGCACTCAAAGCTGCAAACCTCTTGAGCGACCAGCTGCGCTTTCATCAACTGACAGATATAGAGATTATTGAACACCACCGTCACCGCAAGCCGGGTAGACCAGGCAAAAATACCCCACCCACTCACTGCTGTTATCAAATTCGTGCTTGTGTGGTGCCAAAACTTCAAGCCATTGCTACTGAACAATTACGTGCAGGTCGCTTCATTTTAGCGACCAATGTTACAGATATCAACGAGTTGACTGGCGATGACTTGCTCTTGCAGTACAAGGCTCAACAATCTACAGAACGCGGTTTTCGTTTCCTCAAAGACCCGCTCTTTTTTACCAGCAGTGTCTTCCTCAACTCTCCCGAACGGGTAGCAGCATTGGCAATGGTGATGGGTCTGTGTTTATTAGTTTACAGTTTAGGACAAAGGGCACTGCGCCAAGCTCTGGAAACTGCAAAACAAACTATCAATAATCAGTTGGGTAAGCCGACTAGCACTCCCACTCTCCGTTGGGTCTTTCAGTGCTTTATGTCCATTCATCTGATAACGATCGCCGGCATTAAACAAATTGCTAATCTTACCGATGAACGACGTTGGATTCTCCAGTTTCTCGGTGCTCCTTGCCGAAAATATTATCTCCTTACCTGATAGACCTGCGGAATGTAGGT
>NZ_JAAGOG010000306.1:0-7287 GCF_010747425.1 Nostoc sp. UIC 10630 | reverse complement strand
GGCAGGGGGCAGGGAGCAGGGGGAGAAAAATTAATAATCCAATGCCCAATGCCCAATTCCCAATTCCTATTAAGATTGATTTCTCTCCATAAAATCCAATATAATTTGCCGATGCGTATTCCCCAAAGGGCGTACTTCGCGGGCGTTTTGCGAATAACAGTTACCTTGGTGAATATCTTCTGGGGTCAATAATCCCATATCCCAACCTTCATTTAAAACCAGTTGATTTAATTCCACCAATAGTGGTGCATGAAAGACATGACGGACAACTCTTTCGTCGGTATAACAGCCAAATTCCACAAAGGGTGGTAGCTCATAGCCGATTTCTTCTAAAATTTCTCGCTTCACTGCGACATCTGGGGTTTCACCAGGTTCGATATGACCGCCAAATAGCGCCCAGTAACCAGGGTAGAGAATACCGGGGATGTTGTCGCGTAGTTGCATGAGAAACTTGTTTTCTTGATAGAGAATTGCGATCGCTACATGCACCGGTTGATTGTTCATATATTATTAATTTTTAATTGCTGATTACTCTTCTTCTAGATAAACTTCCCCCAATTCTTTACCACCTAAAGGGATGCTTTGGTAGCGAATTTTACCCTTAATCACCACTTGCGCTCCCTTCGCTAGATTTTTTTGATTGGTGATAACCCAAATTTTGCCAGTCGAGTCATTAATTTGATAAGCCCATTGCTTCATCAGAGGAGCTTGTTTTTCTACCTGACCTTGGATGTAAACTGTAGTCCGATTGTCTTGTTTTGGTTTAATTTCTCGAATTGGCGTGACATTGCTACCAATTTGGAAATTAGTCCCATTCAAGCCTGATGAGGTTAAACTACCACAACTACAAAGTCCTCCCACCAATAAAAAAATCAACCCCAGGCGGTAGGAAACAATACTATGCGCGGATAAGAACGAAAGGGACAAATTTCTTGTTTGTTGCATGAAAGCCACTGATTGAGCAAATTTTTGCTTCACTGCTTGCTTTGTCGCCAGTTTCATTAGGTCAGTTCCCATCTATAATATTCTTTCTCTGTGGTTTCAGAAACACGCTCTCAACTGAGCAAAAAATGTTCTGAATTTCAGCCTGCAATTCTTTATTCTTCAGATAAAGCCGTTGATCTGAGAAAATAAGCATTATGGATTGACTGTGAGAGAAACGCTACGACATCAAGCAAATACACAATAATAGTTAAAAGTCAATAAGCAATATTTTTCTTCTAGACTTTTGGATAAAAAGCGAATTAATTTATAGTTAGGAATTTTTATGGAAACAAAAACTGCCAAACTCCTTGATGGGAAAGCAATAGCCGCAAAAATTCAGCAAGAACTTTCTGTAGCGATTACACAATTACAACCAGAAATTGGACGACCCCCTGGTTTAGCAGTGTTAATGGTTGGCGACAACCCAGCGTCAGCCGCTTATGTCCGCAATAAAGAAAAAGCCTGTGCAAAAGTTGGCATCGCCTCTTTTGGTAAGCATTTTCCTACCGAAACTACCTTTGGGGAGTTACAAGAGGTCATTGCTGCACTAAACCACGATGAACGGGTGGATGGAATTCTTGTGCAGCTGCCCTTACCTAAGCACTTGGATGGTGTGGCTCTGTTACATCAAATTGATCCCGATAAAGATGCTGATGGACTGCACCCAGTTAATTTAGGGCGATTAGTACGGGGAGAAATCGGTTTACGCAGCTGCACCCCGGATGGTGTGATGCGGCTTTTGCAAGAATATGAGATTCCATTGCAAGGAAAACAGGCAGTAGTGGTGGGACGGAGTATTTTGGTGGGTAAACCTATGGCGCTGATGCTACTAGAAGCTGATGCTACAGTCACGATCGCTCACTCGCGATCGCATGACCTCAAAAGCATCACCCAAAATGCTGATATTCTAATTGCAGCAGCAGGTCGTCCCGGACTCATCACTGCTGATATGGTAAAACCAGGTGCTGTTGTGGTAGATGTGGGAATGAATCGTGTCACCGATGCTAGTGGCAAAAGTCGCTTAATTGGCGATGTTGACTTTGAATCAACTGCTGGTGTAGCAGGATTTATCACCCCCGTTCCTGGTGGTGTTGGCCCTATGACTGTTGCCATATTGTTACAAAATACCTTCACCAGCTATTCCAGAGCAGCAAGAAAATGAAAGAGAGTGATGAGTTAAAAGTTAAGAATTATTAATCCTAACTCTTGTACAGACGCGATTAATCGCGTCTCAACTCCTAACTCCTAATTCCTAACTCATAATTGTGAACTCTTCATTTTTTCAGCCCCACAGCACCTTAAAATTGTGACGTATAAGACAAAAATCCCAAAGTGTCAGGAATTGAAGAATGGTAGCAACTGATAACGTTCAAAAGACACCACCAGAGGAAGCCACATTTAACTTAGTAGCCTATCTCAAAGAGCGACAAAAGCTTTGTGATAATGCTTTAGATCAGGCTATCCCCATCATTTATCCAGAAAAGATTTATGAGGCGATGCGCTACTCGTTATTAGCTGGCGGCAAGCGTGTACGTCCCATTCTTTGCCTTGCTACCTGTGAAATGATGGGCGGCACTATCGAAATGGCTATGCCAACAGCTTGTGCTGTGGAGATGATCCACACAATGTCTTTGATTCATGACGATCTCCCAGCGATGGATAATGACGATTACCGTCGGGGAAAGCTGACAAATCATAAAGTCTATGGGGAAGATGTGGCGATTTTGGCTGGGGACGGCTTGTTGGCACTCGCTTTTGAGTTGGTTGCCCTCAAAACCCCCCAAAGCGTTAACAGAGAGCTAACCTTGCAGGTAATTGTTCGTCTTGGTCGGGCGCTGGGGGCAGCTGGTTTGGTCGGTGGTCAAGTTGTCGATTTAGAGTGTGAGGGGAAATCAGATATTTCTCTAGAAACGCTAAATTTCATTCATAGACACAAAACATCCGCCCTTTTGGAAGCTTGCGTAGTTTCTGGCGGGATCATCGCTGGGGCATCAACTGAAGATGTGCAGCGACTAACCCGTTATGCTGAAAATATTGGGCTAGCATTCCAAATCATAGATGATATTCTGGATATCACTTCTACAAAAGAGCAATTAGGCAAAACAGCTGGTAAAGACCAAAAAGCAAAGAAAGTGACCTATCCTAGCCTTTGGGGACTTGAAGAATCACGCTTAAAAGCCCAAGAGCTAGTTAAAGTAGCTTGTGCAGAATTAGAACCATTTGGAGACAGAGCCAAGCCACTCCAAGCGATCGCTCATTTTATTACTAGCCGCAATAACTAGCAACGCTTTGCGGAATTCTAAATTCTTATCCCGTAAGGGTTTCATTGATTGGGAATGGGTGGTTTCTTTACACGATACTGTACTACTACCGCCCAGCAGAATTGAAAATTCAAAATTCAAAAAGCTAATTTAATCAGCTTTTAGACAATTTTGAATAATTCATCTGTTTTCGCCGTGATGTACTAGGTTAATTTTGGATTTTGGGTTGAATCTAAATGTTTCCTCAACCAACAAACGCTGCTAATATTTACTAACCTAACCAAAATACCATGCAGGACATAGGCAACATTTTAGACAACCGGGTGCTGCTGGTTGCTCTGGTCGCTTGTTTAATTGCTCAAGCATTAAAGCTCGTAGTCGAGATCATCAAAAATCGCAAACTGAATATCCGTGTTTTAGTGACAACGGGAGGTATGCCCAGTGCCCATTCAGCTTTAGTTACAGCTCTAGCGGCTGGTGTAGGGCAAACACTTGGTTGGGCATCTCCTGATTTTGCCGTTGCGATGGTTTTTGCCATCATCGTCATGTACGATGCAGCCGGAGTTCGCCAAGCGGCTGGTAAGCAAGCTCGTATCCTCAATCAAATGATTGATGAATTATTTCATGAAAAACCAGACTTTAGCCAAGACCGTCTGAAGGAATTACTCGGACATACACCAGTTCAGGTAATAGCTGGGTCGGCTTTGGGTATAACCATTTGTTGGTTAGCTAGTTTTGCTTATTTAAACTAGGATAATAAATCCTTGTTTGAGCGACTATTTTTAATTGGGAACTGGTAATTTGTCAGCTGACAAATTACCAACTTGGTAGATCGCATCAGTATTCTAGAAAACTTAATATCACTACAAGCGCACAGTTGAGCGCAGCAGAATCACTTTACGGCTATCTACTATGCTGGCAACAAAACCGCCATTGTTCAGCTTCTGCAATGTATTGTATGCTTCACTTTGATTGGTGGTATAAACTGCCAACAAGTAAGGGCGTTGTCCATAAGAAACAAAACCGACGTTGCCTCCTACTGCTTGCTGTACGCTATTTACTAGTTCAGGACGATTGTAATAATCTACCAAAACTGCATAACCCTCTCCTAATGCTTGAGGATTATAGTTAACTGTTTGCTGAAGTGGCTGTTGCTGTAGTTGTGGCTGTGTTTGTGCCTGTGTTTGTGGCGGCTGTACATCTGCCGTTGTTGGTCGAGTGGTGATGATAGCAGACAAGCCAACAATATTACTTACATACCTTGCCCATCGATTGGCATCATCAATCTTTTTAAACCCCCCTATCCGCGTCACAGTTTCGTTGAGATATTTGCAGG
The DNA here is from genome assembly GCF_010747425.1 of Nostoc sp. UIC 10630. NCBI lineage: Bacteria > Bacillati > Cyanobacteriota > Cyanophyceae > Nostocales > Nostocaceae > Nostoc > Nostoc sp. UIC 10630. The sequence continues at coordinate 2,706 of NZ_JAAGOG010000306.1, read as the reverse complement.
TAATGGTTTTGAGTTCAGGCGGTAAGGCGCTACGCAACTGCTTTTGATTATCAGCTGTGGGACTGACTACCAATAAAAGATACTCACCCGAAGTCGGTGGTTGACAAGCAGGAATGGCTTGTTGGGCAAAAACAGAACTCATGCCACCAATCAACCCTGCGTAAGCGAAGCTCATCGTAGATATCGCTAATCCTAAAACACTTGGTAAAGTCTGAAATCTATGCACAAAAGTTAGATTATGTAAATCAAGGTGTCTTAGAAGATTTTATAAGAAAAAAGCTGAAAACCTACTTACTTCAGTGTGGGAATGGAAGGACTGTTACAAAACATATTTTGTTTTTACCAAATAAAATTGGGGACTGGGAACTTAGAACTGGAAAAGCTGGGGAAGAAGTAATAACCAATGCCCAATTCCCAATTCCCAATTCCCCATTTCTAAGATACAGTAGCCAACGATGCCAAAGCATCTGGTATTGTCTCAGAAGGAGCCTGGAATTCTCCAGTGATAACGTACTCTAAACGTAGTTTTAACCAAGTAATAAATTGGGGATTAGTTGAAATAATTGCTACTGATGGTTGGGGACACTTTGCCTTGATTTGTGCAAATTGGGGTGCTTCCAAAAAAGCTGGTTGCTCAACCAACCAAAAATCTATTTGTTTTTCTTGTTCGTGGTAGTGACGAGTGCGTTCTTTGATAACTTCATGTATGGGTTCTTCTTGGAGAAGAAAGCGTTGGCTAGCCAAAACGTAATAGTATGTTTGCATTTTCATCCTTTGGTTGCTGTGTGAATAATGTAAGGGCACAGTACGACATTCTGTACCCTTATCAACTAACTCTTACGGGATTTCTTGAACCAAGAACTGAACGGACAAGCACTTCCCGACTTTTGGGCATTTGTCTGTTTGCCACCAGATGTTAGCTTTTCCAAGAACAGATTATTGTCGAAGTAATGTTCTAAGGAAATAACCTTCAAGTCATCGGTAACTTTTGCAATGCTCATGCCGATAATTTCTATTGTCTCTCCAGTAGGTGCATGGCCTTTATATTCTCCGTTAAAATGTCCCCAATGCCGCCATTTGAATGTGACATTTGGTGGCCCTGAGAAAACTTCCAGCACTTCCCAAGGAAATCCTTGGGGAAATGTTGTGTGGAAGACTTTTGCGGATGATTCAAAGCTTTCTTCTGAAGCCTTATAATGCTCTGAATCAGCCATAAATAGATTGTAAGTACCTTGGGCTGATAAATCTGCTGCGGTATACTCTACTCCGCCATTGGTACTCACTCGAAACTGTTCATTGACAATAGATAACCACTGTTGTGGGTTAGCTTTGAAAGATACCTCCATCTCGAAGGTTCGCACTAAGTTTTGCACGATCGCTTCCAGTGTACCTTCAAGGTGATTGTGGATACTTTCTTGGGCAAGATTTTCTTTGGAACGAGAATAATCAGGCGGTGTCTGATAGCGCCACTCGACATCAGTGCTTTCTGCTATCACTTTATCTCTATCCTGTACCCAAAGTGGCAGGTTGTTAGACTGTGTTGCGCTCATAGAAGTTTTTGCTGAAGATTTGATCCCAATTTCCAGATTTCGCAGTGACAACCCCTCTTTTAAGATACGGGAGTGGAGTAGGAGGAGCAGGAGGCAGGGGGAGCAGAGGAGGCAGGGGAAGCAAGAAAATAATAACTAATTCCCATTCCCCATTCCCCATTCCCTATTCCCCATTCCCTATTCCCCATTCCCACTTATAGCTTGTTTCATCTCGCGGACTGCCCTTTCTATACCTACTAATGCTGCCCGGCTGATGATGGTATGACCAATGTTCAGTTCTTCCATGCCTGGAAGCGCAGCCACCGGATAGACGTTCCAATAGGTGAGTCCATGACCAGCGTTGACTCGCAATCCAGCTTGAATCGCTTGTTGACAACCTTTAGCTAATATGGCTAATTCTCGGTGGCGATTTGTTTCATCCTTAGCCTCTGCATATTGTCCGGTATGCAATTCGATAAACTGCGCCTGTATCTTGACAGATGCTTCGATTTGTGCTGGTTCGGCATCGATAAATAAACTAACTGGAATGCTAGCGCTTTGCAATTTATCGACTATCTCACCTATTCTAGCAATTTGGCCAATAATATCTAGTCCGCCTTCTGTTGTGACTTCTTCGCGCTTTTCGGGGACTAAAGTCACGTAATCTGGTTTGATATCGAGAGCGATCGCTAGCATTTCTTCTGTTGCGGCCATTTCTAAATTAAGATGCGATCGCACTGTTTGCCGCAATATACGCACATCCCGGTCTTGGATATGCCGCCGATCTTCGCGCAGATGTACCGTAATTCCATCAGCGCCCGCTAATTCTGCCAGCACCGCCGCCGCTACCGGGTCTGGTTCTACCGTCCGCCGCGCTTGCCGGATGGTGGCAATGTGGTCAATGTTAACGCCAAGTGTAGGCACCCCAAATTTCTCCCAATTCCACAATCCTCAGAAATTGATTTTACCGGAAATTGGGGAAGTTTTGCTTGAGATTTAAATAGGGCTTACGCGTCACATATAAAGAGTTTCTATCTCCTACCTCCTCCCCCAATACGGTTTGGATAAGCATTTTTCACTTTCCTTGAGGTCTGGGTAAGGGGTAAAGGGTAAAAATTTATTCAAAACCTTTTCCCTTTCCCCTTTAATCGAACCGTATTGCCTCCTCCCCCTGCCC
>NZ_JAAGOG010000305.1:0-7303 GCF_010747425.1 Nostoc sp. UIC 10630 | reverse complement strand
CCAGTCCCCAATCCCCAATCCCCTTTCATACCGATGGTAGAGGTTCTTTGACTTTGGATTCTAGTGTCTTTGGGTCTACTGATTGTAGTTCGCCGTGGTTGAGTGTCCAGCAACGATCTGCGATCGCTAACAAATCCCCAGCATCGTGTGTTACTACCAATAGCGTCCAATCTTGTTTCAGCTTTGCTAATAAATTTACCAGTTGTCGACGCATTGACCAATCTAACCCAGCAGTGGGTTCATCCAATAACAGTAAATTTGGCTGGCGAATCAATTGCACTGCTAAAGCTAAACGCCTCTGTTGACCACCACTCAAAGCATGGGGAGCAGCAGAAAGCGATAAATGTTCTAATCCCACCTCAGTTAGGGCTTGCCTGACTCGTTCTGACCCTAACTCAGGATGTCCTAAACGCAATTCTTCTAAAATTGAACCACCGCAAAAGTGCCGTTCTGGAAACTGAAATACTAACCCAGCTAATTGTTGTAGCTGTTCGGCTATAAGTTCTTGTTCTCGCCAGAAGAGTGCGCCAGTTGTGGGTTCGGCTAGTCCTGACAAAATTTCTAGTAAAGTACTTTTTCCCGAACCACTGGGGCCGATAATCAGACCTAGCTGCTGGGGTGCTAATTCCAAGTTGATCGATTTAAGAATCGCTGTTGGACAGGCTGTGGGGTGATAATTTACATTTCGGAGATAGAGCATTTGTTAAGATTACCAAAAAGTCAGCAAATTACTGATTAGCTACACTGAGAGTACCTGGAAAATTCTGGAAAAATTTATAATGCATTACCTGGATTAACAGCTTAATCTAGCAGTAAGAATCATCCAATTTTTCTCCATTGTGGCAGACTCACCCTGGAACAATGGCTATGACGAGCCTGGAAACATGGAAAAATTATCAAAGTCAACCTTTATATAAGAAAATTTTGGTTGAGGCAGAGGCAAGTTAAAATTAATCATTTTTTGCATTCTAAGTAACACATACAACTATTTCAACCGCAATTATTCTGAGGGTTAAAATGACTAAAAGGTTTTCTTCGCCTCGATTTGTAGTGCCTACCAGACTCACTACCCTTGCTCAGACTGCTTTTGGTGCTGCGTTCGCCTTTGGCGTTGCCCCTTGGGCAATCGCACTTAATCTGTGGGTAAATCCCTCCCTGGCTGGCGATCCGTTTCGCAATAGCGAACCTCATCAAATTGGCGACCAAACAGAAGCAGCTTTTAAAGCGATGTTCCAACAGGGTAACTATCCAGCAGCAGAGCGTTATCTGGAACAAGCAATATCCAAAGAGCCAAATGAACCTCTAGCTTATGCGATGAAGGCATCTTTGGCATACGGAAATAAGGATTGGGCTAAACTAGACACATACAGTAAAAAAACTCTAGAAACCGGACAAAAACTGATTCCCAACGATCCATTGCGTGGTAATTTATACACTGCTGTTGGTCATTTTTTAGAAGGAGCAGTAATTCTTACCCGTGAGGGTACAGTCAACGGTGTACCACAAGCTTTTAGTCGGCTGCGGCAAGTTTATGAATATTTAGATAAAGCCGAAGCAATTTCTGCCAACGATCCAGAACTGAATTTAATCAAGGGTTATATGGATTTATTGTTGGCGGTTAATTTGCCTTTTGCTAGTCCCGATCAATCAATTGGACGCTTAGAAAAAAATGCTGCTCCTGGGTATCTCGTTGATCGGGGTATTGCTCTTGCTTACCGGGATTTAAAAAGGTATCCACAAGCACTAGAGTATGTCAATCGAGCTATCAAAACCACATCCGATAATCCAGAAATTTATTATCTCAAAGCCCAAATCCTGAAAGAACTGGGGCAAAAAGAAAAAAGCCAGCAGATGATTCAGGAAGCGATCGCTAATTTTGACAAAGCATTAACTAAAAAATCTCAACTCCCAAGCGATTTAGTCAAACAAATTGAGAGCGAACGCAAAAATGCTGCTAGCCTTAACAATCTTTAGTCCCAATTCCCAATTCCCCATTCCCCATGCCCTACTTTGATATGCTTATTTGCAGAACAGTAATTGAGATATTAGACCAAAATGGAGATTCAGTTCCGCGAGATTAATCCTTTTGATATGTGGATTTGGCTGAAATTCAGCACAAATCCTTCTGCACGTGAAAAACAGTATGTAGAAGAAGTTTTCAATTCCTGGTTTTATCTGGGTAAATTGGGCGCATTTAATGCAGAGAATCTTCAGGTGCAGGACACTGGACTCGATATCAGCTACATGAATTATGATGAGCAAGGATATGACAAAAGCTTGCTAGCACTGATGCACAACATTGGTGAGTTTGAATATGAGGGACAGTGGGGGCGTTGTTGGTTTGACTTAGGAACCAGTGATGCGATCGCTCTGGATATTCTAATCAACGCGCTCACACAACTAAGTCAGGAATACGTCACCATTGAAGAATTGTACATCGGTGGCGAAAATCCAGATTGGCCTATTGAGGATAGCGAAAGTCGTCCTCAATCTATTTATGATAATTAGTTATAAAAATGAATAAAGCAGGCGAAATTCGGGTAATAGCCTTGGGGCTAATTCGGGATGGCGATCGCATATTTGTTTCTGAAGGCTATGATCCCGTAAAGCAAGAAACATTTTATCGGGCTTTAGGCGGTGGTGTTGATTTTGGCGAAACCAGCTATGCCGCCTTAGAACGAGAGTTTCAAGAGGAAATTCAGGCAGACTTAAGGAATATTAAATATCTAGGTTGTATAGAGAACCTGTTTACATTTAATGGTAGGCAAGGTCATGAAATCATTCAGCTTTATCAATGTGACTTTGCTGATTCAAAATTTTATCAACTGGAAAGTTTAGTTTTTTCAGAATCACAACATCATAAACATAGAGCGTTATGGATAGATATCTCTCGCTTTGAATCTGGTGAATTACGATTAGTACCTGAAGTATTTTTTGAATATTTATAAATTATTTGTAAATTTTAACTTCATGGTAAGCGCTCATCTTTTGATCCAAATGGAGTATGCGATCGCACTGTGTCACTACAGATGAGAGAGCAACTTGTTATACTCTGCATGTGAACCGAGCCAAAACCAAATAACAATACTTGAACTTGCTCAGGTAGATCAGCAAACCCTTGACGAAACTGAGCGGTTATACGTGACTTCACAATTTATCTGGATCTAACTCTTGGGTTTGACCTGCACGGTATTCAGCCATTGCTTCGATTGCAAGTTTGGCAAGCATATCTGGAGAGCAAGCAAAAGCTTCATCCCAACGGCGTTCATCTTCTAGTTCTGCCAAAATCATCGCCGCGATGCCTGCGGCGGGCTACGCCTACGCATCTTGTTCATTGGCAGGTAAATTTTTTAGTTTAGCGATCGCTTGTTCAAGTAGCTCTGTCATAGCTGTTAATTATTACGAAAGTCATACTATAAATTATCTCTGCTTGTAGTCTATTGGGGTTTTTACGGTGCGATCGCTCTCAATAGCAGAACTAGTATTTGAAACGGTTCTACAATAAAAGCAAAGACGTTGAGGTTGAACTAACCTAATGGGTGTACCTGAAACAAACCCAAAGATACCAATGCTTTCACCAAGCCTCTACGAAACTGATTTTTACGCTTGGACACAGGAACAAGTAACTTTACTTCGTAATGAGCAGTGGAGTCAGATTGATCTGCAAAATCTGATTGAGGAGATTCAATCTTTGGGTAAACAGCAACGTCAAGAACTACGAAACCGTCTGAGTGTGTTGCTTGGACATTTACTAAAATGGCAGTACCAGTCTCAACGCCGTAGCCGTGGCTGGTTAGCAACACTTCGGATTCAACGCTTAGATATTGCTGAACTGCTCGAAGACAATCCTAGCCTCAAACCCTACCTTGAAGAAGCACTTCGCAAAGCCTACCTTAAAGGTGTCGAATTAGCTGTTGGAGAAACAGATTTGCCCAAGCGGACTTTTCCAGTAGAGTGTCCTTACAGTTTGGTAGAGATTATGGACTATGATTTCTACCCTGGTGAACCAAGCAAGTTGGTAGATGAATCAGAGTAGTAATTTGAAATTAAAGTAAATCTTCTTCAGATAGCTGGGCTATTTTCATCAAAGCTTTCAAGGTTCCAACTTTCAAATCTTGATTGCGGTGAACAGGATATTGACAGGATTTTTCTACTTCGGGGTTTTCATAAATATAATGACTGCCAGTAATTCTTTGCAAAACCCAACCTTTTTGCTCCACAATCTTACAAAGTTGCTTCCCGGAAATCGATTTCATACAGCAATTTCGACAACTTGATCTGTTGACTCAATTGCATTACGACTGTTAGCAACTTCAAGCCAACCTTCAATAGCATCTTTTAAATTAGCCATTACCTCTTCTATGGTGTCTCCTTCGGTAATACAACCGGGAAGTGCGGAAACCTCTGCTCAATAGCCGCCTTCTTCTGCTGGATGAATGATTGCTCTGATTTTCATAAACTTGTTGAGCTAGTTTGTGAGAATATGCTATCAAAAATACCCTCAATACCAAGGTATGTTGGGCCAATGTGAAATTTTTCTTTTTCCATTGTTGGTTGTCCGTGCTATGGAAACTTAGATGCCTAATCTCTCACAGACAAAACTAACTCACCACCGAAATTACACAGATAACAGCGATGTCTACGACTGGCTATGCCTACACACTTTGCTTTTTACTCAAAACGTGTCAGTGTCGGGTAGCTATTAACGTGTGTAGGGCTGTATCCTCTGTAGGTTTGGTTCTAAATTGATAGAAACTTGAGCAAAACTTATTAAACAACAGCCGCCTCTGGAATTGCACCCTGCATTCTCCCAAAAGCATCAATCAAATTCTGCAATTGTTGATCTGCTTTAAATACTCCTAACCCGCGCACCGTGACTTTACCCGGAGAATAGACAAACCGCGTCTTGAGATTGTCTGGTAAATTCGCCGCCAACAAATTCCAAGCTGGTTCCTCCATCGGCGTTTCTAAAACGACGTGCTGCTTTTGTTCTGGCTTAATCCGGCTAAATCCGAGTTTTTTCGCTAGCTGTTTGAGTTCCATGACTCGCAAAAGTTGATTTGCAGGGACTGGTAAAGTACCATAGCGATCGCTCCACTCGGCTGCAATCTGGTTTAATTCTGATTTAGATTTAGCTGTTGCCACCGCCCGATAAGCACTCATCTTTTGATCCAAATCGGTAATATAATCTGCTGGGATAAATGCCGTCAGGTTAAGGTCAATCTGGGTATCCTCCACTTTCGGAATTTCTTGTCCTCGGATTTCCCGAATTGCTTCTTCCAGCATTTCCATGTATAAATCAAAGCCGATGGCATCCATTTGACCGGATTGTTCTGCACCTAACAAGTTACCCACACCTCTAATTTCCATGTCGCGCATCGCTAGCTGATATCCAGAACCTAACTGTGTAAATTCCTGAATTGCTCGTAATCTTTGCCGTGCTGCATCAGATAATTGCCGTTGCTTTGGATAAAATAACCAAGCATGAGCTTGGATACCTGCACGTCCCACACGACCGCGTAATTGATACAGTTGTGCCAATCCAAAGCGGTGAGCATCTTCAATTAAAATGGTGTTGACTCGCGGAATATCTAAGCCAGATTCAATAATTGTCGTACAAACAAGGATGTCTGCATCGCCATTGCTGAAAGTGAGCATGGTTGATTCTAACTCGCTTTCATCCATTTGACCGTGAGCGATCGCAAATCTAGCTCCCGGTATCACTTCTCGTAAATTGGCTGTGGTTTCTTCAATCCCGTCCACTCGCGGAACTACATAAAATACCTGTCCACCTCTATCTAATTCTTGACGAATTGCACTGCGGATACTTTCAGAATTTATCGGTGACAGATGGGTTTTAATCGCTCGTCTAGTTGGGGGTGGTGTTGTAATTAAACTCATTTCCCGAATTCCCGACAAGGACATATACAAAGTCCGGGGAATGGGTGTGGCGGAGAGTGTAAGCACGTCCACTTGAGTTTTCAGGCTTTTAATTTTTTCTTTCTGGTTTACCCCAAACCTCTGTTCTTCATCCACCACCAACAGTCCTAAATCCCGGAACATCACGCCTTTACCCAAAAGTTGCTGTGTACCAACAACTACATCTAATTCACCAGTTGCCAATCGCTTTTGAATATCGCGGCGCTCTTCAGCCGAACGAAAACGGTTGAGCAAACCGACATTTACCGGGTAAGGTGCAAAACGTTCTTTGAGTGTATGGTAATGCTGCTGTGTTAAAATTGTCGTTGGCGCAAGGAGTGCCACTTGTTTACCGGCGGTGACTGCTTTAAAAACAGCACGAATCGCCACTTCCGTCTTTCCAAAACCGACATCGCCACAAACTAAGCGATCCATTGGGCGATCGCTTTCCATGTCGCGTTTCACATCTTGTACAGCTTTGAGTTGATCCGTTGTGGGTTGGTAGGGGAAAGAATCTTCCAATTCCTCCTGCCAAGGCATATCACTGGGAAAGCTAAAACCTTGTTGTTGCGATCGCGCTGCATACAGTTTCAACAAGTCCACCGCCAATTTTCTGATGGCTTTGCGGACTTTATTCTTGGTATTTTCCCAAGCTTTACCAGTCATCCTGTTGAGTTCCGGTGCTTTATCACCTCCGGCGCGGAACCGGGATAAAGCACCCACTTGATCGGCGGCAACTCTTAATAACCCGTCAGCATACTGCACCACCAAATAATCACGGGTTTCATTATTAATCGTCAAACTTTCCAGCTTGACAAATTTACCAACACCATGATTTCTGTGAACTACATAATCGCCTGGACGCAGCTTATTGGGATCAACCTGCTTAGAAGTAGCTTTGTGGCGCTTGCGGATATAGCCGGGAGTCGCCAAGGAATGCTGCCCAAAAAATTCCCGGTCTGTAACGATTACTATTCGGTATGTCGGCAGAATAAAACCTTCAAGTTCCGCCAGACCAGAATATTTTAGAGCTATGGGAGTATGGTTAATTTGCAGCTTATCTATCGCTTGGTAGTCGCGGGGATTGGGGATAAACTGAGCCGGACAATCATGTTCTTGCAACAGCGATACAGAACGCGAAGGTTGAGCAGAAAGTAGCCAGATCGAGAAATTGCGATCGCGTTCTTGACGGATAGTTTCAGCTAGTTTAGCAAACTGGTGTGGCGTGACTGGAAGTGATCGACTAGAAAGATTGATCCCACTATTTTCCTCTGACAGTTCCGATAAATATAGTGTTTTAAATTTGGCAATGTCAGCCAAACACTCATCAAAAGACCGATGAATTCTCGGTACCTGCTTAGACTCTTCCCCATTCCCCATTCCC
>NZ_JAAGOG010000420.1:0-1697 GCF_010747425.1 Nostoc sp. UIC 10630 | reverse complement strand
TTGCATAATAGCTGTTCACGCAGCAATTTTGCTCGTTATGAGTTAAGAGAAACAGCATGAACTAGATATACAGACTGAAAGATTATAAAGTAGTAGAGTGCCCTGACAGTTAAGACCGATACCTCAATGGTGCTTGAACGCCCGTATAATAGCTTGGTTCTGGGTTATAGAGGTTATGACATTGGTGAAGTGATGGATTTCACTATCCCGTTTAGGAGAATAAGCAGCTAACTAACCTGGGTCGGGACACTTGCAACATAGCTCTGAGTCAGTGATTCTGGCAGGAGTAAATCATGAATACTAAACTGAAAGCCAAATCAATTAACAACAATTCTCAAAGCGAGAGTTCAACTAGCTTACCGCAAATCAATGTAGATGCAGCAGGTATTGATATTGGTGCTGTTAGCCATTGGGTGAGTGTACCTGAGGGTAGAGATGGAGAATGCATACGCAGTTTTGGTTGTTTTACGGCTGATTTGTATGCTTTAGCAGATTGGCTACAAAAATGTGGCATTAAAACTGTAGCAATGGAATCAACAGGAGTATATTGGATTCCAGTGTTCCAAATTTTAGAAACGCGCGGATTTGAGGTCAAACTGGTTAATGCACATCATGTGAAAACAGTACCTGGTCGTAAAAGTGATGTACTAGACTGTCAATGGTTGCAAAAATTACATACTTACGGTTTATTATCAGGCTCTTTTCGTCCAGAAGATCAAGTATGTGCCTTACGCAGTTACATTCGGCAAAGAGATAATTTGATTCGCAGTGGTAGTGTTCATATACAAAGAATGCAAAAAGCTTTGACTCAAATGAATGTGCAATTGCATCGAGTTATTAGTGATATTACAGGTTTGACTGGGATGGCAATTATTCGAGCAATTGTCCAAGGTGAGCGTGACCCTGAGGTTTTAGCTGCACTTAAACATCCATCTATCAGAAGCACTACTACTGAGATTGCTGCTGCTCTGACAGGAGATTACCGAGCTGAACATATATTTGTTTTACAGCAAGAGTTATACCTGTATGAGATTTATCGAACTCAAATAGAAGCGTGTGATGTTCAGATTGAAGAGTGCTTAAAAGCATTTACTGACAAAGTTAACGTATCTGAGTCGCCATTACCAAGACCGAAACGTGTCGGCAAGCCATCAACCAATGCCCCCAGTTTTGACTTGCGTACTCACCTTTACCGGATCAGTGGAGTAGATTTTACTCGCATTGACGGTATTGGAGTGCTGACAGTGCAAACCCTTTTATCTGAGATTGGTTTAGACCCTAGACGCTTTCCCTCCGTTAAGCACTTTACTTCTTGGCTCGGATTGTGTCCAGGTAGCCAGATTACAGGAGGAAAAGTCAAGAGTAGTAAAACACGCCATGTAGTCAATCGTGCTGCGAATGCTTTACGGATGGCAGCTCAATCCTTGTCTAAGTCTCCTACTGCATTAGGGGCATTTTATCGGCGTACTCGATCTCGGTTAGGTCCAGCAAAGGCAATCACAGCCACAGCTCATAAACTGGCACGTATCTTTTATCACATTTGGTCAACAGGAGGCGAGTATAAAGATCCCGGAGCTAATTACTACGAACAGCACTACCATCAACAAGTAGTGAAAAGCCTGAAGAAAAAGGCACAAGCGTTAGGCTTTGATCTAATCGCTCAATCTTCTGTTACAGAGATGGTTTCTTAGGAGAGG
>NZ_JAAGOG010000015.1:0-74400 GCF_010747425.1 Nostoc sp. UIC 10630 | reverse complement strand
TCAGCGCGAGATCGATCGGCAGCTGCAGCCCCTCATAGACCGCCGAGAGGATGGCGCGGGCGGCCGGGTAGTTGTCGTTGGTCTCGCGGCGATAGATCGCATTGGCCGGCGGCCAGATCTGCATGCCGGCCGGCGAATAGACCTTGTTCGAGGGCAGCTTGTAGCCCTTCTGGTCCCAGGGCGCGGTCGCGGTCGGGTTGGCCTTGAGCCACTCCTTCGCGTTCGCGCCGAGCTGGTCGCGCGGCACGACGGCGTGGACGAGGCCGGTATTGCGCGCGGGCAAGGCTTTGATCTGCTCGCCCTTGAACATCATCTGCAGCGCGTCGCCGGTCTGCATCAGGCGCGAGACGCGTTGCGTGCCGCCGGCGCCGGGGAAGAGCCCGACCTTGATCTCGGGCAGGCCGACGCGGGTTGCGGCATCGTCGGAGACGACGCGGCGCTGGCAGGAGCGCGCGCGTTCGCCGGCGCCGCCGCGGCAGCCGCCGCCACGGCCGAGGCGGCTGCCGCTCCCGCCGCCGCCGCCGCCGAAGCCGCCAGCACTACTACCACTGTTAGAACTCCCATTTCCACCGCCGCCGAAAGCACCAGTACCACCGCCATAGTTACCGTTACCACCGTAACCGCCGTTGTCGCCACTGCCAGAATCAAAAAGTCCGCCGCCGCCGAAGCCGCCGCCAGTATTGCCGAATATCCCGCCGCCGCCGTTGCCGATGCCGACATTGCTATTGCCGCCTTGTGCCGCGTTATTACTAAAATCGACATTGGTTAAGGATACATTGCCATCATAAATAAACAAGCCGCCCCCCAATCCAGCACCGCCGCCGCCGCCGTTACTATCTCCCCCTTTAGCTCGTCCATTGGTGATGGTTAGCTCAGAAATACCGACGGTTCCCGACAAAATGAACAAGGGGCGCACGTCGCCGTTGTCGTTGATGCCGTTATTATTGGCATCGCCGCTGATGCTGTGGTTGTTGCCCACAATGCTGATGTTGCTGTTTACCAGAGTTTTCACTACCCCAGTGAAACGGACATCGTTATTGATTGTAATGGTGTCATCTCCTGCTAATTGGTTCGCTTGGAGAATTGCATAACTGAGGGTGCCTGTGGTACTTCCAGTGCCGTCATCGGTGGCTTGGTTGACGATGAAGTTTGTCATTTGATTTTTTTATTTTTTGATGTCAATGAGAAGTTATTTGTAGAGTGGAGGGAGTGCCACTTAAACTAAATCCAGCGATTTAGAACCTCGACTTCTTGAAGAAGTCGGGGTTCTGAGTTATTTGTAAGGTGGGCAAACAGCAAATGACTAAGGTTTCAGCACGTTATCAGGAAACTGCCCTTGCACATTACCTGCGGTAGCATACTGACAAACCACATAGAAGGCGTTATATTTATTACCTTCAATCGTTGCAGTACCTTGTGCTGCACCACAGCCTAATTTGGTACTGCCTTTCCACACCACCTGAGTAAAATGCCCAGTTTCGCTAGAAAAGCCTGGACTCTCGTACTTGTAATCTTTAATTTCGCTATACCAGTCTTCAACTGCTCCGTTACCAAGGGTGGTTGGGTCTATGGAAGTCTCTGAAGTATAAGAAGCGTATATGTTCTCTCCGACATTAGGAGTGTTACTGTGTTCAAAGTTTCCACTACTAGCAATCTTCTCAGCCCAAGCTTGAGCGCCTGTGTTTAGAGAATTATCGATAGTAATGTTAGGGCTACGATGGGTGGCTCGATAAGTGTTGTGTTTAGACACAGCTGCGCTACGCATAGCGGCTAAGTCAATAGATGTTTCTCCAAAAACTGAGTTATTGCTCATTACTCCTGTGGTAATTGCAACGGTTAAAGCTGTAGCTGTTGTTAGGGTTAGAGTTGAAAATAATTTATTCATGGTTTTGTATATCTTGGGTTAGCTTTTGCAGGTCAGTGCAACAAAGTTGCAGGTCAATGTAACTTTGTTGTAGGTGAATGCATTAAAGGTGCAGGTTGATGCAACAAAGGTGCAGGTTGATGCAACAAAGGTGCAGGTCAATACATCAAAGTTGCAGATGAATGCAACAAAGGTGCAGGTCGATGTATCAAAGTTGCAGCTTGTTAGGAAAGAGGAACAATTTAAAGCTTCATTACCTCACCGCTTCTACCGGCTGGGCGACAATCACGTTAGCCAAACTATTGCTAGGGTTTTTCCAAAAAGACAACCCATCATACTGAGTAAATAAATCTGGTGGTAAAATTGTCAGTCGCGGCTGAAACTCGACTTTGCGACGCACCTGATGTAGTCCCTTAGTATTCAGCCGATTATCAAATTCCTCAGCTTCGTATTCCACATTGGCAAAATCATGCTCAAAGGGTTCCTCCTGCAAAAATTGATAAATCAGCGATAGAGTTTTATCAGGTGCTTGGCTCAATAAGTCATAGTCCACCAAAAGCAAAGAGGCGCTGTGTTCGCTATAAAATGCTTCTTTGAGGGCGTTATAAGCAAACCCCACTAATCGTCCCCCTTGACTCAAGGCTTCGGTGCGGGTGTAAACTGTGGAACGTTCACCAGCATTATTAAACATCCGCGACACATCAAAAGCGTTTTTTCTAATCAGCCGTTCGATGCTATCCATAATCCAAGCGACATTTCGCACGCAGCAAATCACCTTTGAGCCAGGAAATAGCTCTTGAATTAAGGACAATTTGCTACACCACAACCGATTAGTATCGAAGATGACTTCTTTTTGAGCTTGCGGATCGTAGAATGTGGAAAAAATAGTTAAGGTTAATGCCCGTTTTTGCTCAGGGGTGATAAAGACTGAATATTCATTCTCTTCACTCATTGCTTCTAGCATTCGGTTCACCAGACTACCAACGGGGCTAGTCATGCTGGCATGAAACCGGGGATTTTGCCGAAGTAACGCTCCGAGTAAGGTGGAACCGGAACGAGGTAAGCCGGAGATAAAGTGGATTTTGGCAGTCATAACGATTAACCGGCTTTTATTTGTTGCCTTGACATAGAAGCTTTTGCACCTGTGTGTTTTGCTTGCATAAGCCAGGCGGTTATTAACATTTTGCTTGGGTGAAATGGATTATATAGCGATCGCCTTAATTGCCGCATCGAACAAAGATCCTAGTCAAAACTTGGATCTTTGTCCTATATAATTAATACTTATGGTGTCATCTCCTGCTAGTTGGTTGGCTTGGAGGATGGCATAGCTGAGAGTGCCTACTGTGTCTCCGTTTCCGTTATCAGTGGTTTGAGTGACTTGATACAGTGCCATTCGATTTAACCCCAAGTTTGTTTAACAATTTGGCAACAGCAACAAAAACAGGTGTCATGAAGAGGTTGCCAAAAGCACATACCTTTTCATGAACGATAATCAGGTTTATTCAAATACTGACTTTTAATTTCTGGGCCGCCGAGGGCAACTATTGTCAGTATGGCTAGTAGTTTGCTTTCGTGACTTAGCTCTTTTAAGGGCAAAGGGACTCATGTTTTAAATCCCTTACTCTTTAACCTTTCCACTTTTCCCAGCCCTCACCCAACAATTTTGAGTTGGCAGACTACTAGATTTAAGGATACGTAGGACTATACATTTAATACATTTACGATGCAAGGACAGTTAAGACAGTTAAGACATTTAAGTAAACATTTAATAGATGCTTAATAATTGGTTTTTTAGACTCTTGAATTTTTTGAGTTGTCCTGGACGTACCTTTGACTCAAGACCGAATGGCACGCTTGTAAAGGGAAAATCGTTGAGGCAGCTCTTGTGCAGTGTTTCGACTACGCTCAACAACCAAAGCAGAGGAGCAGGGGAGAAAGAAGAAGGAAGAAGCATACGGAAAGAAACAAGAGGCATACGGAAAGAAGCAAGAGAAATTCTCCTCTACCCCTCTGCAATTCTTACGCTGCCTACCGTTCAGCTTAACAAGCGTGCCATTCACTCAAGACCGATAGTATGAAGCAGTATGTAGAAGTGTAAACGCAAACATTTCTGACATTTTTCCTTTTGTACAGCAGAAATCTAAGCAGATGCAGTACCTCTACTCCCAATACTTTTCGGTTAAGGGGAAAAGGGGAATGGGAAAGGGAAAAGAAAAAACCTTTACCCCTTACCCTTTAACCTTTTCCCCAAACCCAATTCCGAGTTAAAAGTGCAAAACCCGAGAAGTATTGCCTCTACTCCTGCATCGGATACCGCCGCATTATTTGCTGTAAGTTTACCGCCTCATCTAAGGCGCGTGTACACTTTCCCCCGACATAGCAATCACAATCTTTTCTCGCTGCACCCGCTCAAAAGGAGCGATTACACCCGATTTAATCCATCCAGTTTCGGCTGCTTCTTCAGGAGTTAGTCCGGTAAGAGAACACCAGCGTTCATTAACGTAAAAACAGTTTCCTTGAGCATCGGTTCGGAAAATGCCGACTGGAACGGCGGCGGCCAAAGAAGCATATCGTTGTTCGCTTTGCCGGAGATGCGCTTCTGTTTTTTGCCGCTCTGCAAGTTCAGTTTCCAGCTGTTGATAAGCAGTAGCTTGTTGAATTGCGATCGCCATCTGGGTCGAAAGCTGTTGCACTAAAGCAATTTCTTCCGTTTCCCACTGTCGAGGAGCAAAGCTTTCAACCACGTTCAGTAATCCCCACAGGTTGTTACCTTGGATAATTGGAACCGAAATTTTTAGTTATTTCATCCTGTTTTAATTGATTTAGCAGATGCTGTTGCCGATGAATTATCTCTACCATTTGACCGCATTTCTTTAGAGATGATTTATCGCGGTTTCTAGCATTTTAGCGTTGCTTACGATCAAGGTAATGCCCATGACCCCGTTAAGTATTTTGTTGCCAAAGAGAATCAAGATTTAGGAGTAGTCAAAGCCAAGCGATTGCCAGTCTCCAAGCTGGATTTATCCCCTTTTCCCGCATCCTATTGACAAAAGTGCAGTTATCTTAACCTCTCACGGAGAATTACACCGTCTTTATCTATATCCTGAATATCGTAAAACATACTTGCTATTTTCAGCCAGAGGAAGTCGCTTTTGGAATAGTTCAATAACTTGTATTGATAGGAAAGCCACTCATCTAAAGACGCTTTGTTGTCAGCGTTTGTGTCTGCCTCTTTTGCAAGAGCATCCCAGCGCTTACCATAAGTTGAGGAAATATAATGGTAGATTTCTGAATTTTGTACGATGTTATAAGTTTTTGCAACACCATTGACAATTTTATCAAAGTCAGGTTTTCCCAAAACACCATTTTTATGAGCGTCAAACACATGAAAATAATAAGTCAATTTCTTCTTTTTAACTTAAGCTAATATGTGTTATCGGTTTTGAAACAATCAACCTGATAATAAGCTATATTTGTGTTTTTTAAATTTGCCTGTACTAGTCTCCTACTTTCTCTAGTTTAAAGTTCGGAATAACTTATTTAAAAATAATTTGTGATGCCGCTTGACTTAACTACATTAATCTGAATAAATAGATAAAACAAAGAAATACAAATACAAGGATCAAAAACTTAAAAAAATCTAGAAATAGTAAATATATTGGTTTGGACGTAAGCAATAGGTTAAATATTCACCATCAAAATTAATAAAAAAGATGTTAAATCCCGAAAAGGGCTTGCAGAAGTTGCGTAATGGCTCCCTAATTAATCTAAAACTGGGTGACTGGACAATTAAATCCAAGCTGCAAGCATTGCTCCTCGGAGTTAGCCTGGGTTCTGTAGTAGTAGTTAGTGGGATTGGTTGGTATCAAACACAAGCTACCCTTAGAAGTAAAATCGCCGAGCAACTTTCCGGTATCCGTACAACCAAAGCCGAGCAGTTTGAGTCGTACTTTGAAAATTTGAATAACCAAGTAGGGATGCTGGCAGCAGATCGCAACATCGTGAAAGCAATGGTGGATTTGAATGGGGGTTTCCGCAACCTGGAGCGCAACTTTATTCCCTCCGAATGGGATACAGCAATGGAAGCTTACTACACCCAACAATTTTTTCCTCGCTTGAAAAAGAATCTCTCCTCTGAAGAACTGAACCCCAGTGCCTATCAGCCCCTGGGACAAGCCGCTCGTTATCTCCAGTATTACTACATTGCTTCTAACCCCAATCCAATCGGCAAAAAAAACCAGCTCCTTGATGCTGGTGATGGCAGCGCTTACACCAAGGCTCACGCCAAATATCAAAAAATCTTTGCAGGAATTATCGAAAAATTTGGTTATTACGATTTATTTTTGATTAATCCTAAAACAGGAGATATCATCTATTCCTATTTTAAAGAGACAGATTTTGCCACTAATCCACTACAGAGTTATGACTCCCGGAATGGACTAAAGGAATTGGTGCAGGCAGTCCAGACAAATCCGACTCAAGGTAGCATTCAAGTTGTTGATTTCAAATCTTACCGTGCCTCTTATAATGCTCCATCTGCTTTCCTGGGAACTCCGATTTATAGCGGTTCTAACATGATTGGCATCTTGGCAGTGCAAATTCCTATTGAAAAGATCAACAGCGCTATTAGCCGGAATAATAATTGGGAAGGTAGTGGTTTGCAGAAAACAGGGGAAGCTTATTTAGTCGGACCCGATTCCCTAATGCGTTCGACATCTCGTTTTTGGGTTGAAGACCCCAAAAAATATCAAAATGCTGTTCGTTACACGGGCGCTGACCAGAGAACTCTACAACTAATGGAGAACTTTAACACTACCATTAGCTTACAGAAAATCAATAGTTTAGCCGCTAAAGCCGCCTTAGAAGGGCAACAAGGGATGATGGTAGACCGCAACTATCGGGGGGCAGAGGTATTGAGTTCATACAGTCCTTTGAAGTTGAACGGGTTAAGTTGGGGGATTATAGCAGAGATGGAGGTAGGGGAAGCTTATCGTCCGCTTTACACGTTACAGGTAATGTTGCTGATAGCAGCGACGCTTTTCTTACTGGGGACGGCGTTTTTAGCGGCAATTGCTGCGAAAATTTTTACCTCTCCTCTGCGTCGTTTGACTGATAGCGCCCGGAAACTGAATGCTGGGGAACTGGACACAGAAGTTGATGTGACATCCCTTGACGAGTTTGGGGAATTGGCAACAGAGTTCAAAGAGGTGGCGAACAAATTACATCAAACTGAGGAAGAGCTGGAAACCAAGAAGCAGGAAAACGATATTCTCTTGCAGAATATCTTACCAAGAGCGATCGCCGAACGCAGGAAACAAGGAGAGCTATCCATTGCGGAAAACTTCAAGCAAGTAACCATCCTCAATGCTCATCTGGCTGGGATTGCTGAGTTGAACAAACGCCTGTCACCGTCAGAGATAACAAAATTGCTCACCGAGCTATTTGATGAATTCTATGATTCTGCAGAACGCTACGGGTTGGAACGACAGAACTCCCTGAGTACAAGCTATGTGGCAGTATGTGGACTCACTGAAGTGAGATTTGACCATAGCCAGCGAACTGTTGATTTTGCCCTAGCCATGTTAGACATAATCCAGCGTCTGAATGTTAATCATAATTCTGCCTTGGCTTTACGCATCAGCATTCATGCAGGTTCTGTGACAGCAGGTGTAATAGGAACACAGCGATTTGGATACAGCATTTGGGGAGAAACAGCATATATAGCAAGCAATCTTCAAAGCCAAGCTGAGTTGAACTATATTTTGATCACTCAGAGTGTGTACGATCGCATAGCCGATAGCTACACATTCATCCAAAACCCAGTCGTGAAAATTCCAGGACTGGGTGAAGTAGAAACCTGGACGCTAGTAACCACGAGGAAGTTAATTCTAAGTCAAGTGGAGTTAGTTCAGTCATCCTTTGCTAAAGTTAAACCCATCGCTGATAAGGCTGCCGAACTGTTCTACAACCGACTGTTTGAATTAGAGCCTTCTTTTCGTGCTTTATTTAAGGGGGATATGAAAGAGCAGGAACGTAAGCTAATGGCTACGCTAGCTCTCGCCGTGGAAGGTTTGCGTCAACCAGATAAGATTGTCGGTCCCGTTCAGAAGCTTGGTCGCAGCCATGCCAGCTATGGTGTCAAGGCTGAATACTACGATATTGTCGGCGAAGCTTTGCTGTGGACGTTAGCGCAAGGACTGGGTGAAGACTTTACTACGCCAGTGCGAAAAGCATGGGAAGAAGCTTATACATTCCTGAGCGAAATTATGAAAGAAGCAGCAGCGGAACCTGAGTTGGAAAAAATAGGTGTTTAACAATTCAAAATTCAAAATGACGCTCTCTACGAGACGCTGCGCGAATGCAGACTCGCTAACAAAATTCAAAATTAAAGAGAATTGGAGTTGGAGATTTAAACCACTACATATTGCACTATTTTCCGTGTAGACCTTCATTAGCCATTAGTCATTTGTGTTTACTAAGGACAAATGACTAATGACAAAGGACAACCTCATCAGTTGATGTGCAATCTTATTTGCGTAACAGCTTACTCACTGTTTATTGTTTGTAAAAAAACAATCATGGATAAATCATTTCTGGGATGGATATTAATTTTGGGGCTGGGATTTCCATTGTTCGGTATACTGCTTGATGAAGCTGCCTCAAGATTGGAACGGCAGCAGCACCCCTTAGCAGTTGCTCTGCGTCAGATACGGGAGTATGTGTTACCTCCCTTAGCCATAATTTTGGTCATGCGACAGCTTTTAAGCGTCGCTGGCAAAGATTCCTGGGCACGTTTTGTGGAAACGTTAACTTGGGTTGCCGTGATTGTGGCGGGAATTTCTTTAATTAACGCCCTGTTGACCACAAAAAAACAACCGATAAAATGGCAAATTCATGTACCTAGCCTGTTCTTTCAGGTAGCTAGGGGTGTGGTAATCTTTGCCATTGGTTATCACATTATCAATGGAATTTGGAATATAAATTTGACTGGCTTGGGCAGCGCTGTGGGCATAGCTTCAGCGGTAATTGCCCTAGCACTGCAAGATACTCTCAGTAACCTGGTGTCAGGATTACTGCTGCTATTTGCCAAACCTTTCAAAACAGGTGATTGGATTGAGTTAGATGGAAAGCAAGGACGGGTAATTGAACAAAACTGGTGGTCAGTCACTATGAAAAATCCGGTGATGACATTCAACGTTCCCAACGGAGTGTTGTCGAAGGCAAGCATTATCAATTACGGTCAGAGAGGAATCTGGAAAAGTATTTACGCCTCATTTTCTTATGACGATTCTCCTGGTGAAGTGATTTCAGCCCTAAATACTTTGACGGAGGGTATAGATACGATCGAAGCCAAAGATCCTGCTCTGGTTAGTTCCTATGAAGACTTCAGTATTACTTACAAGCTTTCTTATAAAGTAGTGCCGGAAAAAGATTGGATCGTTTCTGCGGAACTCAAATTTCGACTTTACTATATAACCAAACGTTATGGCTTTACTATGCCTTATCCAATTCAAGTACAGTACGATGTCGATACTCAAAAAGGAATACCAAGCCGGATTCCTCAAGTAGTCGAGAACCGCCAAAAGGAATTGGTAACTTATTTGCGATCGCTCCCATATTTCCTAACGCTCAATGATAATCAAATTGAAAAACTGAGTGAACAGGCTAGATTTAAAGCCTATGGTAAGGATGAGTTAATTATTCAGGAAGGTAAAGAAGACGAGGGACTTTATATTATCTTCAAGGGTGCGGGACAGGCTTATCTCAAAGACCCACAAGGGAACCGTCAGATAGTGGACGAGCTGGAACTTAACGAAGTATTTGGTGAAATGGCTATCTTTCCAGGGGAGGTAAGCCCAGTTACAGCGATCGCCAATGAAGATGTTGAGGTTATAGTAATTCCAACGGACGAGGTTATTGAAATAATCGAGTCTAACAACAAATTTGCCTCGGAGATTCTTCAGTATATCGAAGAACGGAAAAAGATGGTTCGACTTGCCAAAGGAATTAAGGAGGATGTAAATCTGCGAAATAACAAAAATGGTCGCCGAGTGCAAATGGGAAGATAATATATGTCATTAATCAGGATCGGGATAACTAAAGTAAAAAGTTTCAGAAATTACTTATTTTTGTTCAGCATAGTTTTACTATTAATAGCCTGCGCCGATCAATCAAAAACCTCAAAAGCAAATATTGATAATCAGGCTGGTGCGGACAAATCTTCAAAAGAAAATTTAGGTATTCAGAAAGTCGAGAGGAAATTAGTTAAATCACTCTCAACCCAAGACTCAGCTCAACAAGGCATTGCGCTTCCGGAGGTAAACCCCCTAGAACTAGAGGGAACAATAGCGATATCGGGAACTCAGGTAGTTTTACCAATTAGTCAGGCTATTGCTGAACGCTTTATCCAAGACGGGTATCCTAGTAAGATTAATCTCGCTGGTATTGATACAGTCGTTGGCTTCAAGCTATTTTGCCAAGAGAAAAAAATAGATATTGTCAATGCAGTTCGCCCGATTACCAGTCAGGAGTTAGCCGCCTGTGCCAAGTCAGGTATTCAGCCGATCGGCTTTCAAATTGCCACCGATGCAGTGACTATTGTAGTTAGTTCTCAGAATAATTTCGTCCCAAATACTCTGACACGCGACGAACTGGCAAAGGTATTTACCGTCCAAAAGTGGTCAGATGTCAATCCCAAATGGCCACAAGAGTTGATTAAACGCATTGTTCCAGAGGGGGCTGGTACTCGAGGAGCAGTTGACTTGTTTGCCGAAGCTATTCTCAAGGGGAACTTTAGCCAACTTACTAGTGCTCCCAATACGATATCTTATGACTTTGTAGAGCAGTTGTACTCAGAAGCTTTAATTAATCCTTACATGGTTGGTTTTTTAGAGTACGGCTCTTATCAAGAAAATCGCGAGAAGTTGAGGGCGATCGCTATTGATAAAGTAGACCCTTTCCTGCCAGGATATCCTCTAACTCGCCCTTTGTACATTTATGCAGATGCGAAAGCGATTCGGAAGCGACCGGAATTAGAAGGATTTATTAACTATTACTTGACTTATTTGGGTCAAGAAATTTCTAATCTTGGCTACCTTCCAGTTAAACCAACCGTATTAGATGAGTCAAAAACTAAGTTTTTACTAGTGTTGGGTAATAAAGAGTTGTTGAAGTCAGCAAGTAAGAAAAATTAGCAATTTTGGTAATATAGAAGTTTCACGTCTACGCTCATCAAACAGAGGAGAAAGCAAAACAAGGTTATTCTGCTTCTCTACAAGACGCTGCGCGAACGTTAATGGTTGTTGAAAATTCAGTTTCAGGTGGAAATATGAAAGCGGTGAATGAGGGTGAAAGTTCCGCCGCGCCTGTCACTGCTCCTGAAAAATGGTCACATGAGGCGATTGTAGCGAGGTCAAATATTCGACCTGTAAGAAGGGAAAAACTGAATCGAGCGGCGAATTCGGGCGAGAATCCGGGTTTTGACTTCTTGCTCTCGTGCTGGAATGATGACCCTGCGAAAGCAGATTGTGATCAAGAAATTGCTGGGGAAGTTTCCGCAGTGGGGATTGGTGACGGCGGATAGCGTGTTGGTGGATTGCGAGAGGTAAAATCACACTGTCTCAGAATAGCGTGCAGCTAAAGCGATTGCTGCTTGACGGTGCATGTCTACTCTTGTGCAGAAGGTGTAGATCAAGATTCCCTTGCATTGATACCGCCAAGCGACCAATTATTTTCTGAAAAGGGGGAGGCATAATCTGCGACTCGCTCCCATCCCCACTTATAAGCAGTGTCAACTAGAATTTCTTTACCATTGCGGAACTTAATAAATTCCTGCCCGTGGTCGTAAAATATGTCTGCAACCAGTTGATTACGCTCGTCGTAACCCCACTTATCTACTGCTGCCCTCCACCAACGCTTTCCTCTTGAGAGCAACTGTTCAAGTTCTAAATACTCCGGCTTCCAATACTTGGTGCGCCATTGATTTGCGAGTGCGTCGATTAGTATAGCAGTCGGGTAGATCGGTTTCAGGTTTTCTTCGAGCCAGAGTATATAAATGATTGCGCTCCTGAAAGCATCTTCTAAACTATAGCTGGATGCTTCTAGAGTGTCTTGGAGTTGCTCGTCATTAAAATTTACGCCGAGCGACCGCAGGGCTGGAGCATACAAATCAAATAATTCTTGTTCTACTGAATCGGCAGACCAGAACCACATAAGAAAAAGAAAAAAACCTTATTAGCTCTGGATGAGGGTGCTGGTGGTCGAGGCGAGGGTATTGTTGCCAGAACTTTTTCTCGAAGTACGATCGCTAAGATTCGTTTTGAGGATTATGAACGTCACACTAAACGTCGTCAGTGATTGAGTCAGCTTGGATTGTTTGAAAACTTAATTAGCCAATTCGTATTGCAACAATTACGAGAAAGATTACAAAGTATCCGTGCGATGTATAGATTCAATCAACTCCTCAACTTCTTCTTCGTCCAGACATTGTTTCACTTGGGTGCTGAACCACTGGGATTCTTCCAGTTCTGTGTCCTGGACTCGGTAGACGAGTAATGTTCCTGCAACGCGGGCAAGAGTAAGAGGTGATGGAGAAACGTGGCTCAGTAGATCGCACGCATTCTGGTATATTTCCATGACTGATAATTCGGACAAAGGAGATCCCAACTGAGCAGAAAGCTGTTTTAGATTCTCCTGAATAGATGAATGGAAGTCTGGATCTTCGGGATGGGAAAGAGGGTTACTCATAATTGTCGTTCAAATGCCATTGGATGTGAAGGTAAAAGTATTAAGTATTACCATTGTTAATTACTTATCGTATCTTTTCACACATTGGGTATTCACCTACCCCACTCAACCTTACCCAAGCTCATGAGTATCTATTAGCGGCAACAAGATATAGGCTGGGATATAAAGACCTTAAGCGACTGGTTCGCAACAGCTTA
Source organism: Nostoc sp. UIC 10630 (assembly GCF_010747425.1). Taxonomy (NCBI): domain Bacteria; kingdom Bacillati; phylum Cyanobacteriota; class Cyanophyceae; order Nostocales; family Nostocaceae; genus Nostoc; species Nostoc sp. UIC 10630. The sequence continues at coordinate 61,593 of NZ_JAAGOG010000015.1, read as the reverse complement.
GAATATAGTTTCGCTCCGGGAAATAGTCTCTGGGAGTCGCCTGAGTTTAAGGCAATGGTTTCAGCTTGTGCAAGCGATACCCCTGGTGAAACCTCTGTTTCTCAAGGGTGCAGTGCTTTTTTGCACAAGAGCGATCGCGCGCAGACTCAATGGCAGCTAGAGTCGGAATTTGCTTGGTTTGAGTCATTGCAAAACTGGCTTTGATTGACTTTCATGAAAATGTAGAACAAAGTAATTTCACTTCGTTGTTAGTTGAAAATTCAGTTCCGGGTGTAGAAACCAAAACAGTTCATGAGGGTGAAATTTCCGCCGCGCCCGTCGCTCAGAATGAATTTTTTTCAAGTGATGAATATCTACTTGTAGCAATACGATTTTACACTCTTAGCCTTTGCGTCTCCAAAACTTGACTTTCAAACCATCCCTCGGGCGAGAAAATGGTAGTACTAAGTGTTCTAGATTTTGCCCAGGAAGTATTTCCCATTCATAGTCACGGATCAATAGTACGGCAAACAGTTTCATTTCTAACCGAGCAAACTCTTTACCTAAACATTCTCGAATCCCACCACCAAAAGGAATATAGCTTCCAACCCTTTGTTTGTCTTGAGTGGATTCAGATGCAAAACGTTGTGGGTCAAATTGTTGAGATTGAGCGTAAACATTCTCGTCTTGATGAGTTTCCTGAATTTGGTAAAACACGTCCCAGCCTTGGGGGATACGGTATCCAGCAAGCTCACTTTCTTTTAGTACTTTGCGCAAACCGCTACGAACGACTGGAGGCAGCATCCGTAGAACTTCTTTTAGCACAAGCTCTAGATAGGTCATTTGCTTAAGACATTCTGGTGTCAGCAGTTGTGCGTGTCCAATTTTCGCTTGTTCCAAACGTGCTGTTTGCCACACTTGTGGATGTTGAGCTAACAATAAACATAAGGAAGTTAGTGCTGAGGTTAAAGTTTCGTGTCCAGCAACAAGCATTGCTAACACGTTATCTTTCACATCCTCACTACTCAGACGATTCCCTTCCTCATCTTGTGCTTGTAATAGAATTCCTAAAACATCTCGATGGGCAATAGGTTGTTTTTGACGTTGAACAATTAACTGATCAAATTGCACAAGAAGATGCTCTCGCGCACGAACTGCACGAGCAAACTTGCTTAGAGGAAATCGAATCGGAATAGATAATAGTCCATTACTCCAAGCCTCGTAAACTTTTTCCAAGTTCTCATTTGCGGCATTATCAACACCTATAAACAACCTACAGGCAATATCAAGCGTGTATTTTTTCAGTTCAGGATACCAAGTGAAAGTTTTCATCTCTTCCCATTTATGCAGATAACGATGGGTTAACTGTTCCATTGTTTTGGCATAGTCAGCTAACGCTCTTGGCTCAAAGGACTTGAACAAGTGTTTACGAAGTTTTTGGTGAGCAGTACCTGTCTTGACTCCAATTGAGTTGGCTCCTAGTAGCGTCTCGAAACTTGTAGTATTAGTCATCTCAAATCGCTGACTTTCATTAGTGAATAGAAAACGTGTGGCATCTGCCCCAATTAAGACAATCGTTGGGCGACCAAATAGATGAGTTTTGAAGACTGCTCCATATTGCTTTTGTCGCTGCCGAATAAAATATGCTGGCTCTTGCAAATAACTAATGGATTCGCCAATGATGGGCAAACCGAAGCGACCAGGGGGTAATGGCAGTGTTCGTCCGCTTGAAAAGCTAGTCATGTTTTTTCTCACTTTTGAGTGATGAGAGATTATATTTACGATACGGTATCGTAAAAGGTGAGAGAATGTCAACTCAGTAACTGTTCGCAAGTTGTCTAAATACTGATGCTTTGAGATGATAATTGTATGAATAAACCCGTGAAAAATCTGCCAGGACGACCTCGTAACCTTCAATCTCATCAAGCCATTCTGCAAGCAAGCTTGGAACTTCTATCAGAAGTTGGATATGAACGTACAAGTATTGACGCAATTGCAGTCCGTGCCGGAGTTAGTAAACCCACTATTTACCGACGCTACAAAGGTAAAGAAGAACTGATTGCATCGGCAATAGAAAGTTTTAGAGAAGAAGTTATTATCCCTGACACTGGTCGTCTTTGGGATGATATTGATGCTCTGATTGAGAATGCCGCGCAAGTTACGCTTAGTCCTTTGGGACGGCAGACTGTTGCCATGATTATTAGTAATGCCTCAACTAGTCCTCAATTTGCTCAAATTTATTGGACAAAGTATCTGCAACCTCGACGGCAAGCTTTTGCTGTTGTAATTGAACGAGCAAAAGTGAGAAAAGAAGTTCACGCAGATTTAGATCCTAGTTTAGTTTTTGATACGATGAGTGGAATTATGCTTTATGCACAAATTTTTCAACCTCAGACTGAGCCTTGGGAAGTATATGTTCGTCGTGCTTTACATCTTTTAATCAAGTAGCACGGTGATGCCAAGTAGAACAGAGTCAATCAGCTTCTCTACGAGACGCTACGCGAACGTTGTCAGGTACGGGCTTTTACGGACTGTAACACAAGATTTATGTTGAAGTTTGTATGTTTAGCGATCGCATTTCTTGGGTAAGCTTTAGCCTAAGCGATCGCACTTGAAGATAACCCTCGCTCACTGAATCAGATGAAAGCAACAGTCGCCAAAAAGGTTGCCTAATAAGTCTGCTGCAAGTATTGCAGAGTTACAATAATGAGGAAGCAAGTATTATCTTTGTGACCTTCTGTCATCTAAAGTTTTGGCGAGTAGCACCATAACAGTAATTGGAGCAAGGAAGACTCTAAGAGGCTGTTTGAAAAGTCATCTAATGTATGTTTGACTACTCTGGCTATCCTAGAAGTTGAACGAGATAATGGGGGTTCTGGAATTCGCGTTCGCTTCTGTAAGTTGCATTTAAGGCTCAAACTGACACTTTTCAAACAACCTCTAAGTCCCACTATTTGGTTGAACTTATACAATCTTTGAGATTAAACCAGTTGAATATCTAAATTAGTTTGAAAACCAATAGGCTTATTTTCTAGAATGGCAAATCTAGATTCTTGGAAGAACAGAGAACCATTTAGGGGATCATAACTGAAGTCGCTAATTGAAATAGCACCAAAACCTGCTTGAGAAATCTGGATTTTGTCACCTTCAACAGCTTTGAAATCTTTGATAATATCAACACCCTCTAATACATTGGTAAAAACAAATTTATCTGCACCTAGTCCCCCAGTGAGAGTATCTGCACCTAACCCCCCAGCAAGTGTATCGTTCCCGCTCTTACCAGAAAGTGTATCGTTTCCGCCATTGCCAAATAATACATTATTTTGCCTATCTCCAACAATGGTGTCACTTTGATTTGTACCTTTAACATTATCAAAGTTTATAAATTTGAATTCAACTGTGCCTATGTTAGGAACATTATTAATTACGAAACTTTGACTTTCAAGGTTAACGTTAACTGATGCATCTCCAACTACAAAGGGTGCTGAAGGAGCAATTGAGGCATCGATAGTGTTATTTGCAACGCTAGCATCAACAACAAGATTTTCAAAATTACCAAGTAAATCTCTACCTAGCCCACCACCTTTTTGAAGAGTTCCATCAATGAAGATGGTAGAGCTTACACCTATTTTGCTATAATCAGCCGTATCAGTACCATCTCCACCATTTAAGGTATCATTGCCTGCACTACCTCTAATAATGTCATTGCCGCCGCTACCAGATAATTCATTATCAACAGCATCACCAGTAATAGTGTCCTTTTGATTTGTACCAATTACATTCACAAAATTTTTCACACTGACTATTATTGGTGGCGAACCGACAACTCTAATTTCTAGTTTTTCTTTGGATAAATCAGCTACTATCGATACATTGGTACTGTCAGTAGTTGCATCAATAATATTAGTCTGTCCTCTAGCACCAATAACAGTTTCAAAGAAATCTCTAAACGTATCAGTTCCAATTACGCCTTTTTGAATCACCACTGGTTGAAGTGTTACAGGTTGTTCTAAGTTACTGTAATCAATGGTATCCCTACCATCTCCACCAGTAATCGTATCATCCCCTGCACTAGCGATAATTCTGTCATCCCCAGTAGTTCCGATCAAAATATCGTCCCCATCAGTACCTATAATTGTTGCCATAATCTTGCTTTACCTGTTTTTGATTAACTGCTGTATACTAACTTGTTATCAACTGTATTTTCTTGAAAAAATGTTGCAAAATATAGCTATTAACTAAGATTTCCCCGCAGACATTCTGCTCTGGAGCGACTACGACGTATGCAGAAACTCATGCTTTGCTGCGAATTCGGGGCAGAATCCGAGGTTTGATTTCTTGAAGGAATGCTGGAATGATGATCCGGCACTGATGATAATGATCAAGAAATTGTTGGCGAAATATCCGCAGTGGGGTGTTGTGATTGTGGATGGGGAATTGGTTGATTGAATGGGTAGCGATTACCCATTCATGCGGTGCCATTGGGTGATTTCTACCACAGGTTGCGCCTACAGGGATGCTCCCTAAGTCCCTGTAGGTGCAAATATACACAAAGAAAAATTATCCAAGAACCAATCTCCCTTTTCCACATCTCGTGAAAAGTCAGACACCTTGATAACCCGCAACTTGGGTTATTATGTTTTTGCAGATATGTGATGTCGTAAAAACCGCATGAACCATTTCTTAGATCGGAAACTCTCTAAACGCTTCCGCACCTTCGATGACGATCATAATGGCTTTATTGAGCAGAGCGACTTTGAGATGTCTGTTGCGCGTCTGGCTGAAGAGTTCGGTCATGATGAAGAATCCCCTGCTCGACAACGGCTGCTCGATGTTTGCTTAGGCTTGTGGCAGCACTTGTTGCAAGTAGCCGATACAAATATCGATGAGCGCATCAGTGAGGCTGAGTACAAAAGAGCGTTCGCGTTGGGACTGCTAGAAACCCCCGAAGCATTTGACCAAGCCTATATGCCCTTCCTTGAATCGATTATGGATATCGTTGACCAGGATCGTGATGGTCGGCTGACCGTCACTGATGAGATCCGATGGACTGGTGCTTTAATGCACCTTTGTGAGCAAGATGCCCGCGATGTATTCCGTCACCTTGACAAGGATGAAGATGGCTTCATTACCACCCATGACCTGCTCGAAGCCATCCGCGCCTATTACTTTGACGACTCACTCGATTCTCCTGGCTATTGGCTGCTTGGTTCTCTCGATTCATAACCTTTAAAGACCTGCAACACGCTTATACATCTCGAATTTGTCAAAGATTGAAGGTATTACTGAAAGTCTAATGATTTCTAAACACAGAGATTGGGTGTAGAGTCAGGCGGTATTGGGATAATGCACTAGGAGCATAAACGCTCAAGGGCGGGTTGTCGCTTTCCATCGCTTATGTGAAGGAGGCAGTGCGAACGAAGATTGGGGTCAAGTCACCGTCAGCCTTTTTTGTCGCTGCTTGCAAAGAAGGTAGAAAGCCGGAGGCAGCACAGGTCAAGTCCAAGTCGAATGCGAAAGCTTTGTTTAAGTAGGCAAGGCAACAGAGGATTGCAATTGCAATGTTGGGGGAATATGTGTATGTGTATACGCGCCTTGGATGAGGCGGTGGCGTTAGCCGAGATGATACGGTGGTATCCAATGCAGAGGTAGGGTTTATATAGGGTTTGCTGAAAAAGCAGGAGGCTGTAAAGCAAGGTTATTCATTGGTCTTTAAAGTCAGGTTAAACTAACAAAAAAGCATTTGCAATTATAAAAACACTCCTTGAGGATCTGTGTGAATTATCTTGATGGACTACTTTGGACACAACAAAGCTGGCTTGAGCAAGCCAGTAGTTGGATTAATTGTGAGTTACATCAAAAAGATATCAAACGTATTGATTCAATTAAGCAGCTTCGCGTTCGTCACTGGTCAACAGTTCTGCAAATACCTACAAGCATCGGCAACATTTATTTCAAAGCAGTTGTATCAGAGCTTGCTTATGAAGCCGCACTTAGCCAAGTTCTATCGCATCGGTATCCTCAATGTATGCCACAAGTTTTAGCGATTAATGGGGAGAAAGGTTGGCTACTTATGCTTGATGGAGGGATGATGCTTCAGAACACTCTGAAAATTGAAGATGACATTAAACATTGGCAGAACCTTTTACCCTGCTATGCAAAATTGCAACAGGATTGTACCAAATATCTTAATGAGTTTCTGAAACTGGGTGTGCCTGATCGTCGTTTAGCAAGCTTGCCTGTTAGGTTTCAACAACTGCTAATGGATACCGAAACGTTAGGGCTGAATCAGCCTGGTGGACTTAATTTACTCGAATATCAGTGCTTACAGAATCAGGCTAACTTATTAGTTAAATTATGTGAAGAACTAGCGACCTTTGGTATACCAGAAACTTTGCATCATGGTGATTTACACGATGGGAACATTTTTATTTGCGATGAAAATTACTTGTTTTTTGACTGGGGTGATAGTAGCATCACTCATCCTTTTTTCAGCCTCCATAGTACCTACGATTGTTTGAAGAGGAGATTTAAATTAGCAAAAAATTCATCTTGGTTTGAGCGACTCAGAGCTTTCTACTTAGAACAATGGGCTGAATATGAGACTAAAGAAAGACTCCAACAAGCGTTTGAGCAAGCTCAACAGTTGTCTCCTATTGTTGCAGCTTTGAGGTGGCTACCAGTTTTATCCACAATGAATGCAATCCATCGAAACCAATATATGGAAGCAGTTCCAAATTTATTAAGGGAGTTTCTAAGCATGATCTCAGTTTGATCAGGATAAGTAAGGTGTTGTGAATCTACTTCCCATCTTCCCATCTTGCTGCTCGTAGCTGGGCATCAATGAGGCGTTAAAGGCATTAGTTACTGCTTAGAGGCGGTGCTAATACGATCAGCATTAGGAATAAACTCAAAAACTATCACTCTTCCATCAGCAACCAGCGCCTTCTTAATTTTTCTCAGTAATTTTTCACACATCACCACATCGAAATGATGTAAACAATTACAAACTGCTTGATTGGTAAGGGTTTTAGCTTTTCTTAGTGCTATTTGAATAAGGGGAAAGGGAAAAAGTAGAAACCCTTCACCTTTCCCCTTTACCCGACTTTTAGAGTCCTTATTTGCTTGGTGAACTACCACTGAGATTTTTTAAAAAACTAATCGAAGGAGAGAAAAAATATTCCCCACCTTTGAGAGTGACAAATTGACCAAATTGATTTTCGTCGGGAATTTCGGGCTTGACTGTAGATTTACCCCACTGTGATGGCCAATTTTTTGGGGGTTTAGGAGCTTCATTAATCACTGGATCGGCTTGCTCACCCAGCTTTTGACCGATAACCGCGTCTAATCCCGTTTTATCATAGTTTGGATTTGTGCCACCAGAAATACCAGGTTCAAGGAAGTTGGGATTATTACACCAAAAACGCTGAATAAACTCAAACTGCTCCCAGATATCTGATTGGTAGCACATGAAAAGTAATCCAACTCCATTGGTGGGAAGATCATCTAAATTATCAGAACTGCTGAGAGGTCCTCCATAGGTAATACCACGTCGAGCAATTCTGTGTCCTAGTTCTTCCTCCTTCGACTTAGCGAAAGGACCATCTGCTTTCACAGATTCCAATCGGGGATTACTTTTACGGATATGGGCATGAAAAGGACAAGTCAAACCCAACTTATCACCTTGATAATTGAAATCGTTGGGGATAGCGGGTTTGTTTGTGTTCGCCCAAGCACCGTTACCAGGTTGCAGGACAATAGGTGAACCATCCTCGTAACGTCCCACTGCCATCGCTCCTGCTAATTCTCTTGGCAGTCCTAAGCTTTCTCCTAACTTAGCTTCAGCAGTTTTGAAACCTTGCACATTCTGTTCGAGTTTGCGAAAAACTAAGAAACTGCCAAAACTAACGTCTGCCGTCTTGCCATTTGGGTCGGGAATTAAAACCAACTTTAAAGGAGCAGCTGGTTCCCAGAAACGAGTTCCTTTTAGGCTTTTCTCTCGTTCGTACTGTTTTTTAAGAAAGATAGGTTGACTAACACCATCAGCATAACCAAAGTGTTCGACAACTACACCAAACTCATTACTAGGGTTAGTCGTATCGGCAGTATCAAATTTGCGTCGTAAGGTAAGCCCACGCTCGATGGTTCTGACTGTGGCGACATCTTTGAGTTGTTCAAGAATTTTAATTTCCTGAGCGATTAATTCCGCCGGATCATCGTTAGCAAGGAGCAAAACTGCATCAATTGAGTTTTGAAATCCACTTTCCCAGTTACTCGTAGGCGGATCAAGAAGAACTGAGGCGCGATTTTTCATCCCTTCTTGAAAAGCATTGGCGTAAGGTGGAGCCGTTCGTTTCTGTGGGTTTGCTCCTGTAGGTATTTTGTTTGCTGGGATGCCGAGACGAGCATAACCACTAGCACTCAGCGCAAAATGGGTGAATAAACCCGCATCAACTTTCTCTCGTTTATAGCGTTCTGTTCCATCCAATTGGGCTTTAGCTGAAGTAACGTCTAATCTAGCAATCCACTTTTTGACGTTTTCGATCTGATTGGGTTTATCGAAGGCGATAAAAATATGGGCAGCATGATCTCGTCCATGCCCGTTAAGGATGTTTCCTTGTAAGTCTTTGAGAACATCTGCAATTTGGGGATTATCTTGATCAATTGGCCCTGAATTGGTCGTTAAATCTAATGGCATAGTTATTATATTCTCCGTGTTTTACAATTCTTTAATGCGGATATTGCGGAACTGAACAATTTCGGTGTGGCATTGTAGGGCTATATAACCTTCCCTCCGCTTTGGTGCAGCAATAGTAGTGCTAGATACTTTCTCACCATTAAGAACTACAACAATCGAATCGCCTTGAACAGTAATCTCGTAAACATTCCAAGGCCCATCAGCTGTAAATCTGGGACGGATTACCTTACTCATCCCCTGTGTGGCAGGAGCAAGAGTATAAATTGCGCCTGTCTTCTCACGGAATCCCCCAAAGATTGATTGAGGATTTCTATCATCTCGATAATTCTTCCCAGTTTCATCGATTTGAATTTCTGTACAAGCTTCATAGAAAGAGTTGTCGAGGGATCTTCCTGTAGGATCTGGGATACGTAAAAATATTCCAGAGTTCGCACGTATAGAAAAGGCTTTCCACTCTAGACGCAGAACAAAATCTTTGAATTGCTTCGGTTGATAATAGAGCAACCCTAAAACACTATCTACGCCAGCTTTCCCTGCTTCAATAATAGGAGGTTGTCCTAAAGGCTGTAAAGGTGTAAAGTTTGCAGCCCCAACAGAACGCCATACACCAGGAAAATTACCGTTGAAGAGAGATTGGAAGCCAGCATCTTTGTCTTCAAAAGGCTTTTCTTCTTGATATCGCTCAGTAATACCTAAAGCTACTTTACGAGCCAGCACTAACCCTGTAGGCACGGGATTCGCCGAGCCTGCTGTGGGGAACAAGGACTGATCGGCACAATAAGCATTGGCAACATGATGAAAGCGTCCATGCACGTCAGTTACAGATGTCTCTGGATCATCTCCCATCCAAAGAGTACCGCACTCGTGATAAGTAGTTCCTAAGCCGTCTTCAACAGCATCAACAAGTACGATATTGGGATTAGCGTTAGATTCACCTTGTCTTTTGCCAGCTTCTTCAACGGTCACATTGGCTAACCGAGCAATGAATTGGAAAGCTGCTGCCCTCTGTGCATTACGAAGTTTCAATACCTCGTCCGTTTCCACAAGTTGAACATAGCCTTCTGGGTTGCCAAAACGGTCTTTAGCTGAGGGGCTGGTATCCATCCAACTAGTGTTGGCACTACGTACCCCGCCATATTCTACTGGCGCTTCTTTGTCACCGAAATCTTCCCCACAAGTTCTTATCCCTACGGTGATCCATTCATTGGCATCTGGCTCACCTTTTAGTTGTTGGGCTTTCTCAAGTAGGTCATCGCGATCGGGTATCATCTGATAAAGAGAGTACTCGGCGTTATTGCCAGCATTGGGTGCTGCGTAAAATTGGAAGTGAAAGCGTCCAGTGAGGTTATTGGAGTTTAAATCTGTTGCTGTACCCTCAATCTGTAAAGCTGCTTGCTGTAAAACTTTATCCTTGAAGATATCTTTTAACAATCCTTCTTCTTCTAAGATAGGTAAACTTTCGAGGTGGGTGCGGCTTATCTTCCAAAGATAATTACCTCGGATATGAACCATCAGGTTAGCTCCCATACGTTCTTTTGTAAGTAACGCTGGGCGAGGAAAAGAGTTTCTGGCTATGCGGGTTGAATTGACACAATTAGCGGCTAAAACTACCATCCCTTGCTCAGGAACTGTAATGTTTTGAACTATCTCGCCTGCACCAACTGGGTCATTAACAGCAACTCTTATGCCTCGGACAACTCCCTCTTGTGTTTCTAAATTTAGGACAGTAACGTTTGGTACTAAAAATAGATAGCGATCTTGATCATTATTGTTTGACCTTCCTACATCCTCCCGAATCGCACTTAAAAGACCAGGTAGACTGCTATATTTATCTGGACTAAACAATCCGGATAATTCAGATTCAACTTTGACTGCGATCGGTGGTTGAAGCACACGATCAATTGAATAACTATCTACTGGGAGGTTGAATGGAGTTAATTTACGAGAGCGTTTGAGTAAAGCTTCGTAAAGTCCGCCATAGATAAAGTCCTCTTCTTTGCCACGCCGATCAACATCGTAATCTGCGCCAATTTCTTGAGTGATAAAATTATAGCCCTGTTCGCTCTTCAAGAATGCAGAGACTGAGTTTGGCCACTGAACCAAATCAGCAGTAGTCAAGGAAGGAGACCAACCACCCCAAAAAAGACCTTTCCCACCAACACAACGATGATGAGGTCGGAATTTTCCGGCAAAATCGCGTCCAAATGGAACTCCTTGCCCCTCTGATGTACCATTTACGTTAATGATTCGATATTGTCCTTCAGGTAGAAGATTAGCAAGAGGTAATTCATAAAGTCCTCCTAATCCCAAAGGTAGGTTTTGGAAATGTTCGTGAATCAAAAATGGGCCTTCTTGAAGAACTAAAATTTTAGGGCGAGGACGACCAGACCCAAAATTCTTTGTTTTGTTATATATATCGGTTGCAAAATATGCGCCATACATTCCCGATCCAACTACAATAACGTCAAAGCCACCTGGTACGGCTGCTAAAGCTTCATCTAGGGTATTGCAAACAAACCTGGAAAGGGCATCACGATTGAATGATGTATCCTGAATACCACCTGGTGCTATTACAGGTTCACCTGATGGATTAAGGAATTTAGCTAATTTTTGTAATGGCATATTGATTATTAGATTGACAACTCGAAATCTATGAAAGCAGTCTTTATGAGAAAAACTACGATGTTATCTACCTCCATTTTTTGATTCTGAGTAACAAAATAGACACGTTTATTGGAATAAATTTTGAGCCTGATTTCATATTGAAATATATCCAAGAGATGAGAATTTACGTTCAATACGTCAAGTCGCTTTGATCGAATTAAAGACTCAAAATTAGGGTTTCCCTTTAACTGTCTTATCTGCTGATTTTTAGCTATTTATGCAGATTTCAGAAAAATCATCGATTTGTTGAAGACTTCATGTGATTATCCCGATTGAAGATATGCTGTGGGGATCGCAGCAAAAGCCCTCAGTCAATCAGCTATGGCAGGAGTGTTGGACGGCTGACCCCTACGGTTCTAGGTGGATGCCTCTGACAAGTGCTTTGGGTTACAGTACTTTTATCTCTGCAAAGAAAATTCTCTCCGAAAGTGGGTTGTTCATTTTCAAGCAGGACTTGTCGATTCAGGATGGACGCGAGACGTTGCTTGGCTGATCAAGAATTTTCATGGTAGCCGGATGAAAGAATTTTGGGGGAAAGCCAATTCTGCGTCACTAAAACCAGATGCTGAAAAACGAGAACCTTATGCTGATATTTCAGATAAAGATGCTGGCTCTGAAGAAATGGGTGCTTTGTATTAAGCGTCTATTTTAGGTAAAGACCAGTCAGAGCATGGGTTCCAGGAAACCTCGCAAACTACTCAGGAACAGCTAACGGACTCAAATGATGAGTTCGTTAGCTGTGTCTCTGACACGCTAAATGAGATTTCGCAAGTTGAGGAGACGGCTCATGCGCCCTTGAGGGGCGCGTCGCCTCAGACTGTTGAAAGCGTGTCAGAGAACGAGAAAGACTCGCCTACGGCGAATGACTGTACATCGCTGGCGCTTGTGGAAGCTGCACTAAGTCAACCTGCTCCGTTGTTGGCTGAAAAGCAGGACTGTGGTATTGAGGCGGCAGTCTCTCATGAAGGCGATTTTTCCGCCGCGCCCGTTGCCCAAAATGAATTTTCTTCCAAGGAAGCGATCGCCAATCAAATACAGGGGCAGGTAGAACAAGGTTGAATGGCACTAAGTTAAGCTGAATAGTAGGCAGCGTAAGGATTGTAGAGGAGCAGGGGGCAGGGGTGCAGAGAGGAATTTCTAAATATCTGTTCGTATGCCTAAAATTTCTTCTTTCTCCCCTGCTCCTCCGCTCCTCTGCACCCCTGCTGCCTCAACGATTTTCCCTTTTCTTAGTGCCATTCGAACAAGGTTATTCTGCTTTATTGATGGTTGAAAATTCAGTTTCGGGTGGAGAAGTGAAAGCAGATCATGAGGGTGAAAGTTCCGCCGCGCCTGTCCCCAGTCCTGAAAAATGGTCGCATGAGGCGATAGTTGCAAGGGCAAATGCGCGACCGGAGCGTATGCATAAACTTAAAGTAGCTGAAAATTCGGGGCATAATCCGGGGTTGAACTTTTTGCAAGAGTGCTGGAATGATGACCCGGCACTTGTGATAGTGATCAAGAAGTTGCTGGCGAAGTTTCCGCAGTGGGGGATTGCGATTGTGGATGGCGTGTTGATGAAGTGGAATAAGTAACGGTTCACCATTTCAACTACTAGCGTATTGTAGTACTCGTTTCCATTAAGAGCGCCAAGCCGTCTCTACCAACATTTCCTTGCCATTGGTGAACTGGATGAATTCTTGCCCAAAGGCAATAAAACACATCAGTAAGCAGCCGATGGAAGCACATCGCCCACTTGGAGGTTGCGGCATTCTATCGTTCAATAGCAATTCTTCTTGACTTTGCAGATAATAGTTTTAGAGCTAATTATTTAAGAGGTTGATTGTGGTCTTTGCTCAAACCAGTCCCCCAGATATAATAACAACTCGCCTGACGTTAGACGAGTATCGGGCTATGGAAGAAACCAACCCCGAACGCCATGAATACCGTAACGGAGAGATTATTACTATGTCGGGAGGGTCGGAATCTCACAGTGCCATCGCCAGCAACTTCTTAATTTACTTAGGGTTTTTATTGAGAGACACCGATTTTCGTTTGTATAACAGCGACTTGCGAGTTTGGATTCCCGAATATCAGTGTGGGACTTATACCGATTTGATGGTTGTTAATGGTGAACCAGAGTTCAATGGCAATCGCAATGATGAAATTCTCAATCCAATGCTTATTGTCGAAGTTTTATCACCCGTGACTGTTGCTTATGATCGAGGGGACAAGTTCAGAAAATATCGCTCGATTGCCAGCTTCTGTGAATATCTGCTTGTGAGTCAAACTGAACCCTACATTGAGCAATATCACAATTTGGATCGTAACAGTAACGATCGCTGGCTATGGCAAGTTCACTCTCACCTTGAGCGCACGATTATGCTGCACAGTTTAAACGTAGAAATTCCCCTGACTGAAATCTATCGTCGCATTAATTTTTAAGGCTGCTTAACTCTCTGAGAATAATACCAACAGAAATTTTCATGAATCAATATACCAATCATATTAGATTGCTTCTCAATTATGACTTTTATCAGGGGCTTTATCCTCTGGAACTGATTAGTGAAACTCGTTACCAAAAGAAGCACTTCCAAGAAAGCTAGAAAAAGTAACTAGCATCCAACCGAAACAAATATGTTTTTGAGTTCGCCAATCGTATCTGTCTTCTATTGTCGGGATTGTATTAGCTTCAACAATTTCTAATCCCCAGTAGCCTAACGCACTGATGCCAAACAACATAGCGCTGACGATAGATAATTTAGCTATGGCTTTGAGAATGCAATTGCTTAAACTAGGCGGTGTTTGAAAGGATTGTCTGTGACGATGATGGATAGCTAATTCACTTGGAGCTACGCAACTGCGCGGCGAGTTGTTCACCACCAGCGATCGCAATTCCGGGAGTAAACGCTGGATACCGCACCCCCCAAGATGAGTACGGTACTGCCATCGGTAAACCATCCCTGATTCCCGACTTGAAACATTTCGCAACACAAGGGAGGCAGGTTAACATTTGCTTTGACCAGGACAATAAACCTGAAACAGTCCAACGGGTAAGAACTGCTATCAGTCGTATGGGACGGTTGCTGGTAAATGAGGGCTGTTCCCTGCGAGTGATTGATTTACCGTTAGGGGCAGAGAAAGGGGTCGATGATTTTATGCTCACGGTCAACCGGCATTTGACGCGCTCTACAACACAGCCGTTGCATTGGAGTTGTGGGAGATTAAGCTGTTTACTTTGCTGACTTATCCGCCTGCGATGTCTGCGACGGGCTACGCCTACGCACTTAACCAGCGCTTCTTGGATCACTTGCTTGTTCCATCAGGTGAAAAACTGATTATCCTCAAGGCTCCCAAAGGTACTGGTAAAACCCAATGGCTGTCTACTGAGGTGGCGAAGGCGCATGACCTTGGACGTAGGGTATTAATCATCACCCATCGGATTCAACTTGGTGAGGCATTATGCGATCGCTTTGGAGTGAATTATGTCACAGAAGTTCGCACGAATGAAACAGGTGCATTATTAGGATATGGCGTGTGTGTGGATTCACTACATCACGAAAGCCAGGCGCGATTTAATCCCAACGACTGGACTAACGATATTGTGATCATCGATGAATGCGACCAGGTATTCTGGCATTTGCTTAACTCTGGTACTGAAGTGCAAAAGCGTCGGGTATCTGTTCTCAAAAACCTCAAACAACTGGTACAGAATGTTTTGGGCAGCAGTCAGGGAAAGATTTATTTATCAAGTGCCGATGTTTCCGACACAAAAGTAAAGTATATTTTATCACTCGCTGGAGAATATCGGGTTAACCCATTCGTCATCGTCAACAACTATCAGCCCGTTTCGGGCAACTGTTACAACTATTCTGGCAACAACCCGAAGAATTTGATTGCCGCACTCGACAAAGCGATCTCCATTGGGGGTCATCATCTATCTTGATGGAGCAAGATAGACAGCGAATCTGTTGCTGATCCATCTCATGCGGCTTTCGGTTGTATCGCTCACTTGAACGAAATTCTCACCCAGTATGATTTGGTTATCGCATCTCCAAGTTTAGAAACTGGCGTATCCATCGACATTCGAGGACATTTTGATGGTGTATGGGGGATATTTCAGGGAGTGCATGTTAACTCCGTGCGTCAGATGTTGGCACGCCTCCGGGAAACTGTTGACCGTCACATTTGGGTCAGAGAGTGGGGGATGTCGGTTGTGGGCAATGGTTCCACGTCCATAGGGGGATTGCTCAGAAGTCAACACGTCGCAACACAGGCTAACATTGCGCTGTTGTCGGCGGCGGATAATGACGATTACAGCTTTGTTGACCAGAATTTTCAGCCCGAATCTTTGCAAACCTGGGGTAAGCGTGGTTCTGTGATTAACGTAGAGATGCGGCGCTATCGGGAATCGGTGGTTGCGGGTTTGGTCGAAGATGGGTACACGGTTATTGATGCCTCGGATGCCGACGATGATGAGAGTGGGGCTGTAATCGAGTCGGTTAAGGCGGCATCTGTTGAATTGTATGCTGCTGAGTGTAAAGCGATCGCGGATTCTCTAACCATCTCTGATGCCGAACTCAAGAAGCTGCAAGACACAAGGGCGAAAACGAAAATCGAGCGACACCAGCAGCGCAAGGCTGAATTATCCCGTCGCTACGAAATTGACGTAACCCCTGAGCTTGTCGAGAAAGATGACGATGGGTGGTATCCCCAACTACGGATGCACTATTATTTGACACTGGGGCGAGAGTTTCTGACGAACCGTGATGCCAAAAGAGCTACATCGCAGTTAGAAGCTGGGGAGAATTCGGTTTGGAAACCAGATTTTAACAAGGGGCAGATGTTGCCTGCTGTATTGTTACTCGAAAATCTGAATCTGTTGCAGTTTCTTACACCAGACGTTCAGCTACGGGGGACTGATGAGAAGATGGTGGAGTTTAAAGCGCTGGCTGTAAAGCATCGGCACGTTATCAAGAATTACTTGAATGTCAGTATCTCGGAAAAACTGACTTCAGTAGCGTTCCCGCTTCGGGTTGCCGAAGGCATCGCTCAGAAGTTACTTGCCAAGATTGATTTGAAATTGGCTTACGTTGGTCGATTGGGCAAGCGTGAAAACCGGGAGTGCGTTTATCAATTCGTTGCCCCTGATGACCAGCGTGATTCGATTTTCGAGCGGTGGTTAAATCGGGATGAAGTATCATACAGTGAGTTGGTGTCAGTCACTAATAATATAGTTTTATCGACACCAGTGATTGACACAACCTCCCAAATATTAGAAGAGGTAGTGTCCAGTCCTCAAGGACAAACCTGGAAAGGGCTGAAGCTGAAATTGCAGCAAGGCTTGGACAGTATTGGCTCTTGCTACACTGAGTTAGTCTCCAAGGTTGGCGAGGCTGTTGGCGTTGCTGATGGTGAGCCTTACTGGAATGGCTATCTGGGACAGTGGCAAGTTTGGGTTAAGTTTGGAGGCGGGTGTAGGTCTGTGGTCTGTGATTGGTTGGCGGCGGTTAACTGAAATCACACTTTCGACCAAGTTAACTTTGAGCCTGAGCCAGAATCGGTAAGGTAATCACAAATTCTGTTCCAACACCCAAGGTAGAATTCACATTCAAAGTTCCGCCATGTTTTTCTACAACAATAGACTGAGCGATCGCTAATCCTAATCCTGTTCCTTTACCAACACCTTTGGTAGTAAACAAGTCGTCAAATACTTTTTGTTTAATTGATTCACTCATCCCTTGACCATTATCAGCAATCTTCACTTCAACCTGTTTGTTTTCCAATGAGGTGGTAATCATAATCCGATTAGGATTGGCTTTAATCTCCCTAAAACTCCGGTCTGTACTTGATTCATCCAAGGCATCAATAGCATTCGCTATTATGTTCATAAATACCTGATTTAATTGACCTGGAAAACATTCTACTTCAGGTAAATTACCGTAGTTTGTGATAACTTCAATCTTTGGACGTTGCTCATTTGCTTTCAGACGATGTTTGAGAATTAGAATGGTACTATCAATTCCTTGATGGATATTGAAAGGTTTTTTGTAGTCTTGATCAGCACGGGTGAAAGTGCGGAGACTGGTACTGATATTTTTCAGCCTGTCACATGCTATCGTCATCGAATCAATCATTTCGGGAAAATCTTCTAAGCTATATTCCAAGTCAATTTCTTCAGCATGGATAAGAATTTCATTTCCAGGAGTTGGAAACTTTTCTTGATAAAGCTTTAAGTGTTCAACAATATCAGCAAAGGTAGGTTTAGCTTGTTTTACACTGGCAGCAATAAAGCCCAAAGGGTTATTCATTTCGTGAGCTACTCCAGCAACCAATTGACCAATAGAGGACATTTTTTCGCTTTGAAGCAAATGAGCTTGGGTGCTTTGAAGTTCTTTAAGAGTACGCTCTAAATCTTCCGCTTTTTGCCGTAAATCTTCTTCCGCAGCTTTGAGTTCGCTGATATCCCTTGCAATCGTCGAGAAATATTCAACTTCTCCCTCAGGTGATTTGTGAGCAATAATCACCTGGGATATGGGAATTTCTCGTCCATCTGCTTTTAAAACAGCTGTTTCCCCAACCCAATCACCGACTCTAACTGATTCTGGTAATCCTTGATTCTGGATAATCTCATTTGCCCATTTCGGATGATTTTGGGACAAATTTCTCTTATGAAGGGATTCTTCTTCCCCTAGCTCCAACATTCTACGAGCTGCTTTATTAAAGTAAAGAACCTGCCCAGTTAAGTCAGCAGTACTGATAAAGTCTGGTGCTGCTTCTAGAATTGCCAACAACTTCGCCTGTTCTTTCTCGGCTTGTTTATGCTCACTAATATCACGAGCTACACCAACAGTCATTATCACTTGACCTAGTTCGTTACGGATCGCAGATTTGATTGTATGGAATAAGCGTACTTCGCCATTGTATCGAGTTACTGGCTCTTGGGGAATTTCTAAGGTCTGTCCACTTTCAAATACGTAGGTATCATCTTTGATATATTGCAGGGTATGATCTGCTTCGCTGAAGGGTGCATCAATCATATTTTGAAGCTGTGACTCACTCATTCCGTAATAATCACGAAATGCCTTATTTGCCCAAATTATTCGAGATTTAGCACCTTTAACCAGTACCATATCTGTAATTGCATCAAGAATTTGCTGATAAGTCTTTTCGTTTTCGTGCAGAGCGTTTTCAAAAGACTTTACTTTTGTAATATCCTGCACTGTGGAGACAATACTAATTACCTTGCCATCCATGTTAGTTATCGGAGTGTGGCACCAATCACAAATCATCACTATTCCATGTTTTGTCAGGTTCTTACTGAGATTATTACCTCCCACTTTCTCTTCAATTAATAACTCCATTATTTTGATGGCTTGTACTCTCTCAATTTCTGGCACAATTATTTCTGATACCTGACAACCAAGTACTTCGCTTTTGCTGTATCCAAATAGTTGTTCAGCAGCCAGATTCCATTCTATTACTTGAAACGCTGTATTCCACTCAATTAAAGGCAAAGGATTTCTTTCTATAAGTAATAAAAGTTTATCTTGCAACTGTTTCAAATCTGGCTCTGCTAATTGATTTTCAATTTCCTGACCATTTCTACTGGCTTCATCAACTTTTAGCACTTGGTTTACAGAAAAATTGTTACCGGATTTAATGCCTTGCTGTTGAAAGTTCATCCTGTCTAACTGACTAATATATTTGCTTGGTACTAAAATCTAGGATTCCCTATTCTTTGGGTAATGTAACATTCCTCTTTCTAATAGTATCCATCTCTTGGAAATCGTAGTAAAAAGAGAACAATTCTGAACGCAGAAGTACGTCCCTAAGACTAACTTGAACGAGATGCAGCTTACGCAGATAAAATACAGACTCACTTAAATAAAATAGAATTTAACAGTACATTTGTACCAAAATAAAGTTATTTACAAATCACCAAGAATTTGATTTTCCGAAGTTGCAAATGAATAGGCAATATCCTTCGGTACGAGAAACGGAAAACTTGCACCACTGCCAACTTTATTTGAGTCCTGTTTTCTGTGAGAATGAACAAGAAGTTACTACTTTGATCTATTTCCGTAAAATATTCTATTTATTTAGGTCTTAGCTACTATTAAAATTAACTAAAACGGTTGTTTTTTAGCCTAGTATTAACTACTGATTAGTTTGATTGTATTTATAATCACGTCATGATAAATATATATTATAATTCCGGATACTACTAAAAATTTAGTATTTTTATCACCCATAACATCTGATTTTAATGCTAAGTCCAATCCTCGTACTCAAAAAGAGCCTAGTCTTGAACTCTCTGGAAACGAATTGAAAAAGCACGCCAGTGGAAAGCGCTGTTACCCTTGGCTGGAAAGGGCTAAAACTGAAATTGCAGCAAGGCTTGGACAGCGCTGGCTCGTTCTACAATCAGTTAGTCTCCACAATCGGGGAGGCTGTTGGAGTGGCTGATGGGAAGCCGTTTTGGAATGGGTATCTGGGGCAGTGGCAGATTGCTGTTAACTTTGCTGCGGGGTGTAAGTCTGTACTGTGTGATTGGTTGATAGTGGTTTAATTGTAGATACATTTGGAAGGAGATTCCACAATTAAATGAGTCGTCAATTCATATCTTCTGGTTCTATCTTTGAGCAAGAAATTGCTTATAAGAGAGCAGTTGTTGATGAAAACTGGGTTTTTGTTTCTGGTACCACGGGTTTTGATTACAGTTCGATGACCATATCTGATGATGTTGTAAAACAAACAGAGCAGTGTTTTAAAAATATTAATGCTGCACTAACAGAGGCAGGACTGGTAATGCAGAATTAATCTATACAAATCTAGTTACGTAGATTTGTATAGATTAGTTGAGTTAATTAACCAGCAGGAGTTACAAAAATATTGGTTGCACTAAAAGCTAAACCTGGAGAAAGCTGTGCAAATTGGAATTGAGCCATTCCACCAGCTCCATCGTAATCAAAAGAGAGAATTCCTGTACTATTGTTGTAGATAAATCGGTCATCATAATCGCTCGCTTGCGAACCTATTACAAAGCAATCGCTGCTGAGAGTACCCCAAGCTAATCCAGAGCCAAATGGGGAGCTAAAGTATATTGTATCTTCTGACACATTGAAATCTTGAATAGTATCAATACCAGCATCTGCTCTATAGTAGAACTTAAAAGAGTCCAGTCCGCTTCCTCCAGTTAGAGTATCATTGCCACCTTGACCTTCAAGGTAATCGTTCCCTGCTCCGCCAACAAGTTGGTCATTACCACTTTGCCCATAAAGATCGCCATAAAGATTATCGTTGCCATCTCCTCCATCGAGATAGTCGTTGCCTAAATCTCCAGATAAGTTATCACTGTCTGCTTCACCATAAAGAGCGTCGTCTCCATCGCCTCCATTGAGGTAATCAGTACCAAAGTATCCCAACAAAACATCATTACCTGCATCCCCAAAAAGTTGATCGTTACCATTCCAACCATCTAAATTATCGTTACCAGATGCACCACGAAGAGTGTCATCACCATTATCTCCAAATAAGATATTGTTGGCTTCGTTGCCAGTAATTGAGTTATTGAGTTGATTACCAGTTCCTCTAACAGTTAATCCGATCAATTGTAAATTTTCTACATTTGCTCCCAAGGTGTAATCAACGTTTGCACGAACGGTATCAATTCCCTCGTTAGCATTTTCTATTACAATGTCATTGTTATAGTAAGAAAGGCTAGAAACAATATAAGTATCATTTCCCGAACCCCCATACATATAATTGATGCCATCACCTCCATCAAGGTAATCATCGCCAGCACCCCCATAGAGACTATCGTTACCTCCTTCACCATAAAGGCGATCGTTTTGATCGCCTCCATTAAGAAGATCGTTCCCGTACCAGCCAAATAAGATGTCTTCACCCGATCCACCAAATAGCTGATCGTTTCCATCGCCTCCATCAAGGTAATCATTACCACCACCGCCATTCAAGGTATCATTGCCGCTATAGCCATACATTTGATCGTTATATACTGTTCCTTGAAGGTTATCATCTCCAATTCTAATACCCCCAAATATAAACAGCTCAGAACCTTTAATAATTGCCATATTTAGAACTCTTGAAAAACTTCAACTTTGAATATAGAAACTAATCGGGTAAAACTAGGGGAAAGAAAAATAAAATAGCAGATATCTATTAAAAGGCGATAAGCAATAAGAAAATCCCCTTCATCAACCGAGATATTCCGTGAAGCTACGTGTTCTGGTATTTCAGTGTCCGCCGTTAGACAAACCAGTGAGAATTGCACTTGCTCATCTTTAACCAAAGACTTTCGGCTGGCTCCAGGTTTGGTATAGTTAACTTGCTCTTGAAGCTGAGTTGTAAACGATTTTTGGGTCATCACGATGAGTCTCCTATAGTGCTGTGATGGTGGATTTTATTTCAGAAAAGACAGGTATCGTTGTCCAACAGTGGGGACAAAACCAGCAAATTTTATAGTGCTGAATGTGCCGTAGTAATGGGTAAGAGGAATAAAGACAGTCGTGCATGATTATTTACCTCTGTCATTACTCATGGAAAAACAATCTTAGGAGTAGCTGCATATCCTAGATAAAGATAGGCAGCAGATCGCAGCACAATTTCGGAATAGAGAATCTTTTGGATATCCAAAGAAGGCGCACGTTTTGCAGTGAAATTGTAAGCCATATGTAATTTTGTTTACCACGCTGCCGCCCATTCTTGCAAATATGATCTGATGAACATCTTGGACATTTCATAGCGATCGCTCTCATTCATATTTCTATTCTGCACGGCACTGTCGGCTTGAATGGCAAGAGCCTGGACACCTAATGCTTGCGCTGCCTGCACGATTTCGTTAGCGCGATCGGGTGAACTGGTATATGTAAAAGCGACATCAGCACCAACACTTGCTAAACGTTTGACGATCGCTGCCCCAATACCGCGACTGCCTCCAGTAATGAGGGCGCGTTTATTCTTGAGTATGTGGTTCATATTAGATCCTGTACAATGAGAAATTAGATAATTCAGTGTGTATTTCTAATGAAAGAAAACTGCTCTAAATTGGGAGCAAGCAAGTAAACAATAACAGATGATGGTGATTAAAATAATCGAAATAATTCATATAATCTTTTCTGGTTCCTGAGTGGTTTTCAATGCCCAGATGCCAATCCAAGAGCCGAATCCATCCACAATTAATGTCAGAATGGCTGTGATTTGGAATAGCAATCCCCAACCTGCAAAGGAAACTTGAGACACATGATCCGAACTAATCACGATCAAATGATTGTAGATTCCAAAAAGAACTGATGCTGCCATTGAAAAGAGCAAGAGCCAGCTACCAATGCGGTAAAACTGTGTCCAAAGTAAAACGACTGCAATGATGGGAATCGCATAAATCACAGTACCCACAAACAAACTTTGAAGTATTGAGAGGGGAACTGGGATTTCCACATGGGCTAAACCATGCAGTCCGTGTACGATCGCATGGATGACCACGATCGCTGTTCCATATTGAGCAATCTTCATCTTTCTTCTCCCTTCAATTCTTAACTGGCATGAGCCACGGCGGTGTTAACCTATCCATTCCAAGGGTCGGGGCTGAAAATTTAATTCACGTTTTGCCTTAGCATTTGATGCGCCTCGCATCTGAGTACCATAATAGACAGCATCCGCACCACTAATTCGCAGAGCATCCTCAACCGATACCTGCGGAGGTGGTGGAGCATTGAGCCATTGGGCATAAGCAGAAAGCCACTCGCGTACCGCTAAGGGTTGATCGTCCGTAATTAGGTAAATGCCAGGATTGCCTCGTTCTGCTGCTGCAACTGTGGCGATCGCAGCATCCTCAATATGAATCCACGACCATACACCTTCCCCATTCTCAACGATTGGGAACTTTTGCTGTCGTACCTGTTGGGCAACATCGCCATCAGGGGCAAACCAAGTACCGGGTCCGTAAAGAAAGCCATAACGCAGAGCAATCCCTTCTAGGTTGGGGCTCCCTAGTAAGTGATGTTCGATTTCAGTGACTATGTGAGCATCTGCTGCAACCGCAGGCGAGGCATCAAAAGCTAATGGCGTTTCTTCATCTGCCAAACCTGCCCCGGGAATCGCCCAGAATGCGATCGACTGTCTCAGATAACGGCGCACGCCAGCCACTTGCGCTGCCGCCAGCACATTAGCACCCCCTTCTCGACGGATGCGAGTATTCAGGGCTGATGCTGCGCTCATCGACTCGCTAGTATAGGTTTTGGGTAGGGAAGTGAGTTGTTCAATCACCACTTCCGGCTGAGTGCGGGTGATAGCAGCTTTAACAGCATCTGCATCGAACACATCTGCAATCGCTAATTCCACGCCTTGTTCAGCTAAAGTTTTTGCTTTTTCTAGAGAACGTGTCAACGCAACTACTTCATGTCCTTGCGCTAGCAGTTGCGCGATTAGCGGACGACCGATTGCTCCCGTTGCGCCTGCAACAAAAATCTTCATTTGTGAAGAGTGTATCCTAATAAACAGTCACTGGGTGCATCTGCGTATTTGTCAAAGTTGCGGCAAGATGCTGTGTTGTGATTTTTCTCTTCATCAACATGCCCGAAGGCATTACGAGGAAACTGGACATTCAGTAATTAGCTCGGCTGAGTTAGGAGAACAGTGGTTATGGTGTTTTTTGGATGAGCAGGCAAAAAACTATTAAATTGAGGCGAGGCAAACACGCTTTACTGCCTATAAGGGTGATTTCTATTTTCCCAACGCCTCAGCCAATCGCCCTTATAGGCAGAGAGCTTTGACTTATCGCCCACAACCAGTATCATCTGAAATTTTATGCGAAGAATTATTATTGGGGTTACCCCTCTTCTGTCACTCTCCGAAAACATTTACTATTTCTAAATTCTAGAGCTTTTGTATAGCAAGCAATCGCACGCTTATTTTCTAATAACAAATACAAGACCCATTTTTTTCTAATAGGATAGCTTGTATTGATTGCCTTATCAGGCTTCTAGCGATCGCCCTCCCGGAGAGTGACAGATTCATCTGGTCTATGCAAAGCGTTTTTAAGGCTTGTTAAAATATGAAGCGAATTTGAACATATTCTCTCTTGAAGAGAGGATATGTTCAAAGCTTAGCGTAGCGTCTCTTTGATTTAACTCAGCCAAATTTCTTTGTTATTTTAAAGCTTAGTTATAAAATAAAGCAGCCTTTAGTATTTACCTATTTGAAGATTTCAAGTATTATGTTTATAAGTTTATTTCCCCAAAATAAACATTTATTAAGTCTATTGTTAAGATTTGATTGGTTAGCTAATTCTGGAAATAAAACATTCTATTCAAACGAAAAATAAAAGTATTCGTCACAATTAATTAAAAGTATGCCCAGCCCAACTACCGACTTAGTTCGCTCCTACCTCAAAGAAATCGGACGCTACCCTCTGCTAACTCCTGAGCAAGAAATTACAAACGCAAGGGCGTTGCAGCAGATGATGGCGATTGAAGAACAACGCTTAAGCCTCGCACTTGAACTAAACCGACAACCAATAACAATTCGCAATTCGCAATTAATAATAGCCCAAGCATTTATACGAGGGCTTGAATATTGATGCTATATGTTTTGTTTTTTTTCATAATTGAAATTACAGGCTTTGATTCCAAGATGAATCAATTATCAATTACGTCCGCAATTGCGAATTGCGAGTTGCGAACTGGAGACGGCTAGTGGTTTCTGTTGCGAAAAAGTACCAGAATCACAATTTAGATTTTCTCGATTTGCTTCAAGAAGGGGCATTAGGTTTACAAAAGGGGATCGAAAAGTTTGATCCCAACCGAGGCTATAAATTATCGACCTACGTTTACTGGTGGATTACGCAGTCAATTACACGGGCGATCGGAGAAAAATCTCGCACAAACCTTGTTTTGAGGAAAT
This sequence comes from Nostoc sp. UIC 10630, assembly GCF_010747425.1. Classification (NCBI taxonomy): domain Bacteria; kingdom Bacillati; phylum Cyanobacteriota; class Cyanophyceae; order Nostocales; family Nostocaceae; genus Nostoc; species Nostoc sp. UIC 10630. The sequence continues at coordinate 36,350 of NZ_JAAGOG010000015.1, read as the reverse complement.
GTTGTGCAATTTTTCTCACTAAGTGCAAACTTATATTTCCAAATGTTGAGCTTTATTTAGTCTTATAAAACTTTTGGACTGGCTGGGAATGCTAAATACAACACCTGAATGTCCTTTTATTTGACAGTGGTGAATAACGTTCATTAGCCTCATACCCAGTTCATCCTAATACTTAGGCTTAGAAAAATGATACCTGTTCTTCCCAGTTACAACTTTATTGAAGCTCTGTATGAAGGTGTCAATACCGTTATTTATCGCGCTTCCAAGCAGTCAGATCAAACTCTTGCGATCGTTAAAGCCCTGAAAGCCGAGTATCCCAGCCTCGAAGAACTAACCCGACTCAGACATGAATATAAAATCTCACAGACGATAGTAGATATAGAAGGAATTGTCAAGTCTCTAGCTTTAGAAAATCATCATAACGGTCTAGCCCTAATTTTGGCAGACTTTGGTGCAGAATCTCTGAAAAAGTATATTAGCGATCGCCAATTATCATTAACCGAATTTATCAGAATAGCCATTCAGCTAGCATCCACTCTCACTCAACTGCATCAAGCCAAAATTATTCATAAAGATATTAAACCTGACAATATCGTTATTAACCCAGAAACCGGGCAAGTTAAAATTATCGACTTCAGTATTGCATCGCGGTTAGAAAAAGAAAATCAAAGCATTAGCAATCCCAATTTATTAGAAGGCACTCTTGCCTATATGTCACCGGAGCAAACCGGACGAATGAATCGGTCAATTGACTACCGTACCGACTTTTATTCTTTAGGCGTTACCTTTTATGAAATGCTGACAGGTGCGCTACCATTTAATGCGGCTGACCCTCTGGAATTTGTTCATTGCCATATTGCAAAAATACCAATAGCGCCTCAAGAGTTCAATCCCAAAATTCCTTCAGCAGTTTCTGATATTGTCATGAAATTGTTAGCTAAAACTGCTGAAGATAGATATCAAAGTTCTCTAGGACTAAAAGCCGATTTAGAAACCTGTCTGACTCAGTTACAGACAGATGGAGAGATTTCCCACTTTATTGTCGGTCAACTAGATTCATACAGCCAATTTTCTATCCCGCAAAAACTCTACGGACGGGAAATAGAAGTTGCTACTTTGTTAGAAGCATTTGATCGCGTCAGTTCTGGTAGTACAGAAATGATGCTAGTTTCTGGTTACTCAGGCATCGGTAAATCTTGCTTAGTTTACGAAGTTCACAAACCGATTGTGCGCCAGCGCGGTTATTTTATCTCCGGTAAATTTGACCAGTTCAAGCGGAATATTCCTTTTGCCTCCTTAATTCAAGCATTCAAAGATTTGATGCGGCAATTGCTAACAGAAACCGATGACCAAATTGCCGTTTGGAAATCAAAATTAATATATGCTCTCGGCTCCAATACTCAAGTAATTATAGACGTTATTCCCGAATTAGAACGGATTATTGGCCCGCAGCTAGCAGTTCCTCAATTAGGGTCATCAGAATCACAAAACCGATTTAATCGGGTGTTTCAACAATTCATTCATGTATTTAGTCAACCCGAACATCCGCTAGTTTTGTTTCTGGATGACTTACAGTGGGCGGATTCAGCTTCCCTCAAGCTTATCCAGTTAATTATGACCGACCCAGATAGCCAATATCTATTGCTAATTGGTGCGTATCGAGATAACGAAGTCAGTGCCACTCATCCCTTGATTCAGACCTTGGAGGAGATTCAACAGACTGGTGCGATCGTAAATAACATTATCCTCCAGCTCTTGGATAGCGATCATGTCAACCAGTTAGTAGCCGATACTCTTCGTAGTGAAGTTTTAAAGGTAAAACCGCTAGCTGAGTTAGTTTTTACAAAAACCCAAGGCAACCCCTTTTTCTTAACTCAGTTACTCAAATCTCTTTATCAAGATAGCTTGTTATCCTTTGACTTTGAGCGCGGTTTTTGGCAATGGAATATTGAGTTTATTCAGGCAGTTAATATAACTGATAATGTCGTTGAATTGATGGCCAGTCAAATTCAAAAGCTATCTGAAAAAACACAGGGTGTATTAAAGTTTGCTGCCTGTATTGGAGACAAATTTACTTTAGATATATTGGCGATTATTAATAAAACATCTCAGTCAGAAACAGCAGCAGATTTGTGGGAAGCTCTGCAATCAGGCTTGGTTCTACCCCTCAATAATTCTTACAAAACACCGCTTGTTTTTGACTCAGAACAAATGGAGGCTGAAAACAGGCGATCGCACATTAACCAGCCCCCATCACCCATCACCTATAAGTTCTTACACGACCGGGTGCAGCAAGCATCTTATTCTCTCATTCCAGATGACCAGAAAAAACAGACTCACCTAAAAATCGGTGAATTGCTACTCAAACATACCTCGGAAACGGACATTGAAGAAAACATTTTTGAAATTGTCAACCAACTAAATGTTGGTGCTGAATTCATTACCCAACAGCCTCAAAAAGATAGACTGGCTCAACTCAATCTTATAGCTGGACAGAAAGCAAAAGCAGCAACAGCGTATGAATCATCTGTTAAATATTTAAATGTAGGTTTGGAACTTCTTGCGGCAGATAGTTGGCAGTGTCAGTATGACATGACACTCAACCTCTATGTAGAAACGGCAGCAGTAGAATTCCTCAACACTAATTTTGAACGAGCAGAAATGCTTTCTGATGTAGTTTTATCACAGGCAAAAACCCTGCTCGATCGAGTCCAGGTATATGAGACAAAAATGCAGTTTTATATTGCTAAAAACCAAATGCAAGCTGCGTTAAATACTGGACTGCAAGTGCTAAAAATGCTAGGGTTGCCTTTATCAGAAAAACCCCCGACGAGACTGACTAGATTGAATTTAGGAGGAAAACGGATTGAGGATTTAACAGAGTTGCCAGAAATGACTGATGTTTATAAATTAGCCGCACTGCGAGTCTTGATCAATCTGATTCCTCCGGTTTATATTGCAGCTCCCGAACTTTATCCCCAGGTCGTTTTTAAAATGACCAATCTCTGTCTGAAAGATGGAAACTCTCCTCTGTCAGCTTATGCATATGTACTTTATGGAATGTTCCTATGTGGCGCTTTTGAAGACATGGATTCTGGCTATCAATTTGGTCAGTTAGGCTTAAAGCTGTTAAATCAATTCAATGCTAAGGAGATGACTGCGAAAATCTATGAAACATTTAATTATTTTATCAGGCATTGGAAAGAACCAGCTATTAATACTATAGAACCGTTAATTGAGGGTGTCCAAAGAGGGCTGGAAACAGGAGATTTAGAATATGCTTCTTATTCGGCTTGTTTTTATTGTACGCATTTGTTTTTTATCGGTGAAAATCTAGAAATAGCTCTCCAGAAACAAGCACATTATATTGCTTTAATGCAAAGAACTAAACAAGAATTTCAGATTATTTATGCTAGTATAGTTCAACAAACAGGTTTAAATTTAATTAAGAAAACAGCGGAACCATATCGATTAATTGGCGAAAGTTTTGATGAAAATAAAATGTTGCCAATTCTGATAAATAGCAATAATTATATGGCTATTTATCCTATCTATGTTTCTAAACTGATTCTAGGTTATTTATTTAAAAATTACGATCGCGCTGCTGAGAATGCCTTTCTGGCAGAAAAATACGAACAAGGTGGACGAGCGTTGATGTATAGAGCTGAACACAAGTTCTACTCCTCTCTGACTCTCCTAGCTTTGTATCCCAGTGCATCAAAAAGCGATGCCTACGGCGGCAAGCTACGCCAACAATATTTCAGCCAAGTGATAGCGCAGCAGAAAAAAATGAAGCAATGGGCGTTGCATTCTCCTGCCAACTATCAGCATAAGTACGATTTAGTGGAAGCAGAAAAAGCACGAGTATTGCAACAAGATGCCAAAGCGATCGCATTTTACGATCGAGCCATAACTGGAGCCAGAGAACATGGATATATTCAGGAAGAAGCCCTAGCGTCAGAACTAGCAGCAGAGTTCTATTTTGCTTGTGGCAGAGAGAAAGTTGCTAATACCTATCTCAACGATGCCTACTATGGATATGGTTGCTGGGGAGCGAAGGCAAAAATCAAAGACTTGGAAAAAAGATATCCCCAACTATTTCGGATATCAAAGCGAGAAACCGTCAGTACGAACGCGACTCGGATAATAAGCTATACGGGTGAAAATGCTTCAGACTCGCTGGATTTAGCCACAGTTATGAAAGCATCTCAAGCCCTTTCTGGAGAAATAGTTTTGGGCAATTTGCTAACTAAATTAATTACAATTGTGCTAGAAAATGCTGGCGCTCAAACCGGCTACCTAATTTTAGAAAAATCAGGAGACTTGCAAATAGAAGCATCAAAAACAGTAGACAAAAATGATGTAACTGTGCTACAAGGAATTCCAGTATCAACCAGTCAGCAGCTACCAATTTCACTGATTAAGTATGTAGCCCGAACTAAAGAAAATGTTGTTCTCAGCAATGCAACTTGCGAAGGAACATTTACCAAAGATACATACATCGCCACCCATCAACCCAAATCGGTTTTATGTACACCGCTCATCCATCAAGGAAAACTTAGTGGCATCCTTTATTTAGAAAATAATCTTACCATTGGCGCATTTACATCAGATCGCTTAGAAGTATTACAACTGTTATCTTCTCAAGCGGCGATTTCCATTGAAAATGCTCGTCTTTATAAAGACTTAAAATTAGCCAACGCTAACTTAGAAGCCAAAGTACAAGAGCGAACTTTAGAGTTACAAGAAAAAAATGTGCATCTGCAAAAAGCAGAAGAAATCGCCCAATCAGCCAACCGTGCTAAAAGTGATTTTCTTGCCAACATGAGCCATGAACTGAGAACACCACTTAATGGCATTTTGGGTTACGCCCAAATCCTCAAGCGTGAAAAAAGTTTAACTAACTCACAAAAAGATGGTGTGAATATTATTCATCAGTGTGGCGACCACCTCTTGAACCTGATTAATGACATTTTAGACCTCTCTAAAATTGAAGCGAGAAAAATGGAACTCCACCTAACGGATTTTCATTTCCTAGATTTTCTCGAAGGCATTGCCGAAATCTGCCGTATCCGCGCCGAACAAAAAGGTATTTGCTTAATTTTTGAACAGATTACTCAACTTCCTATAGGTGTCAAGGCTGATGAAAAACGGTTGCGGCAAGCTTTGATTAACTTACTGGGTAATGCCGTTAAGTTTACTGAAACTGGAGGCGTGAATTTCAAAGTTGGCTATCAGGAAGGTAAAATTCGGTTTCAGGTGGAAGATACAGGAATTGGCATGGCACCAGAACAATTAGAAGAGATATTTTTACCGTTCCAGCAGGTAGGAGATTGCAATCGCAAAGCAGAAGGAACAGGATTGGGACTGGCGATTACCCGCCAATTAGTTCAGATGATGGGTGGTGAAATTCAGGTGAAGAGTAACTTAGGAAAAGGGAGTGTTTTCTTTTTTGATTTAGATTTGCCTGAAGTTTCTCAATACGCTGATGTTGTCAAAAAAGAGCAACGAAATATTCAAGGTTTTAAAGGCGGTAAGCGGAAAGTCATCGTAGCAGATGATAGAGCAGAAAATCGTGCAATCTTGGTTAAGATGCTATCGCCTTTAGGATTTGAAATGATAGAAGCAGTAGATGGTCAAGATTGTCTCAATAAGGCATTTGAATTAAATCCAGATTGTATCTTAATGGACTTGATGATGCCTCAAATGAATGGCTTTGAAACTACACGTCGCATTCGGCGATCGCCTGAACTAAAGAATGTGATCGTGATTGGCACTTCTGCCAGTGTTTTTGATTTCGATCTCAACAAAAGTAGAGAGGCGGGTTGCAATGATTTTCTACCTAAGCCCATCCGCATAACAGAGCTTTTAGAAAAGTTACGGCATCACTTAGAACTGGAATGGATTTATGATGATGGGGAAACTCAAGTATATAAAGGTAACAAAAAAGAAAATTCTCAGCAATCATTGGTAGCTCCCTCCGCAGACGAAATTGCGATTCTGTTGAATTTAGCAATGAAAGGCGATCTCAAACGGATTGTGGAGCGAGTTACTCACTTGGAAGAAGTGGATGTTAAATATGCACCTTTTTCTTTAGAGTTGCGTCAATTAGCTAAAGGTTTTCAAGTTAAAAAAATTCGTGAAATTCTAAAAAATATAGGGGTAAATTAATGAGTATTTCCAACATTGAAAATAGCATTATCTTAATCGTTGATGATAACCCGACAAATTTAGGAGTATTATTTGATTTCTTGGCTGACTCTGGCTTCCAAGTGTTGGTGGCGCAGGATGGCGAAGATGCAATTGAACAGGTCGAATATGCTCTCCCCGATCTAATTTTGTTAGATGTACTCATGCCTGGTATGGACGGGTTTGAAACTTGTGAACACTTGAAAGCTCAAGAATCAACTAAAGACATCCCCGTAATTTTTATGACGGCGCTTTCTGAGACGGTTGATAAGGTCAGAGGGTTGAATCTTGGGGCGGTGGATTACATCACTAAGCCGCTTCAGCATGAAGAGGTTTTAGCTCGTGTCAAAATCCATTTAAGCATCCGAAATCTGACGAAGAGACTGCAAGAACAAAATGTGCATCTAGAGCAGGAGATTCAAGAGCGAACTAAGGCAGAGAACGCCCTCTTAAAACTGACATCTGAGTTAGAAGAACGGGTGGAACAAAGAACGGCTGCACTTGGACAATCTAATCAGTTGCTGCAACAGGAAATCCAAGAGCGCATTTGTACAGAGCAAGCATTGCAGGAATCAGAAGCACGTTATCGAGAACAAGCCAATCGGCTAGAACTTGCCTTTCGCCAACTTCAAGAAACTCAAAGCCAACTGGTTCATAGTGAAAAAATGTCCAGTTTGGGGCAATTGGTGGCAGGTGTCGCTCATGAAATTAATAATCCTGTCAACTTTATCTATGGAAATCTGACTCACGCCTATCAATATACCCAAGATTTGCTCAACCTTTTGAATCTCTATGCCAAGTACACTCCCTCACCGCTACCTGAAATTCAACAACTGGCTGAAGCGATAGATTTAGAATTTTTGAGTGACGACCTACCCAAATTGCTGAGTTCGATGAAGGTTGGGGCTGATCGTATCCGCGAAATCATTCAGTCGTTACGGATTTTTTCTCGCGTGGATGAAGCCCAAATGAAGCTGGTGGATATTCACGCTGGGCTAGACAGCACGTTGCTGATTTTGCACAATCGGTTTAAAGCCAGTTCTAACCAACTAGGTATTCAACTCGTTAAAGATTATGGCGATCTACCGCTTGTGGAGTGTTATCCAGGACAACTCAACCAAGTGTTTATGAATCTACTGGCGAACGCAATTGATGCTTTGGAGGAGTATGATAAACAGCGATCGCCCCAAGAAATTTACTTTTGCCGCAGCACGATTAGGATTCGCACCGAAGTAACTGACAATGAGTTTGTGACTATTTGGATTGGCGATACTGGTCCCGGTATGACAGAGGAAGTACGCGATCGCTTATTCGACCCCTTCTTTACAACAAAACCCGTAGGTAGAGGCACGGGTTTAGGCTTGTCGATTAGCCAGGAAATTATTGTCTCCAAACATGGTGGTCAGATAACGTGCCTTTCAGCGCCTGGTCAGGGAACAGAGTTTATGATTAAAATTCCGATGCGATCACACCCTTTAGAATCAGTAAACCAAAAAGTTTTTCCCCAAGAGCAATGTCTGCGGCTAGCTACGCCTACGCTAATTAAGTTTACGTAGTTCAAAGTGCTATATTTTACTAATTACAGGATTACTACTTAGTGATTGGTCATGAAATTCGGCAAATCTGGGTTGGAAAGCAAAGAAAATGTCGAGTTTTATATGTCGTGTCAGAAAATACTGTAGCAATTCTTCATATTCGCAACAGTCGCCAATCTAATCTAGGTGAAGAATCCGAGTGAACTACTCAGACTTGCCTCCGGCTGAAATCTGAGCTTCTGTAATCACGGGGGAGTGGCTTGAAGATGAGGACTTGGGCGACATGTTAAGGGTTTTGGTAACATAGAAATTTCTCTGACATTGCAGATATTGTATGCCCAAGACTTGGAACATCAAAAGGGATGAGTCTTCCAAGTAACATCACAGACGCAGAAAGGGAAAGATTAACCGCTTTACTGCCTCTCTTGACTCATGCTCTGTGGATAGAGCAAAGACTGTACGAAATAATCCAAGAATATATCAGCAACCCCAGAAGAAAGGGTGCCAACGATTTAGCTTCAATAGATATACCTAAAACGACGTTGTTGCCTGACAGCAAGTACTCTTTTGGGTTTGGTGCGCCAACTGACCTGGCACTACCGATAATCGCATCATATCGGGTATTTCTAGACAAGGACTATAAATGGATTCTGTCGTTTGACGAATTCGCTGAAGATTTTCTCCAACACCTGTGGAATAACTATTTCCGCAAATATTTGGTGTCGGAGAAAACAGCCGGAAATACAGTCGGCACAAAAATCAGCCGCAATCAAGAGATTTGGGAAAGTTTGTATATCTCAGCGCAGAGTTATCTAAATCAGCACTTGGTGAAAATGGTTAAGTCCAGTAAGGAAGAAGAACCGAAGATGACACAAGGTAGAAAAGGGCGTGTGCAAGCAGCTAAGAAATGATGAAACCCTTAATAGGCAATAGTTAAAGCTAAAATTTCTTTAAATCTTTCACTGTCGGGCCGTGTAAAACTTCCCCCTTGCAACTGAAACGTGAACCATGACAGGGACAGTCCCAACTTTTCTCGGCACTGTTCCAAGCAACAACACAACCCAAGTGAGAACATACCGCAGAAACAGCGTGTATATCTCCTGTTTGATCTCGGTAAGCGGCAACTTTATCACCATCGACAGTGACTAGCTTTCCTTCACCGATAGCCACATCTTGCAGAGATTTATTCAATCCCTTGAGGCGATCGCCTACCCAATGAGCGCCAACTTCCAAGTTTTGCTTTATACCTTGTGGAGTGAGAAAAGGAGTGGCGCGGGTTGAATCGTACAAATCAGCCGCAGGATTTTCAATGCCTAAAATCTGGTCTGAAAGTATCATTCCAGACAAGGTTCCTTGAGTCATGCCCCACAGACTAAACCCAGTTGCCACAAAGGTATGCTTGCTTAGAGGAGTTAATTTTCCTACGTATGGTATCTTGTCAAAAGAGACAAAATCCTGAGTAGACCAACGATAGTCGATGGAATCGATATCAAAGCGAGAACGGGCATAATTTTCTAAATCTAGATATTTTTCTTCAGTATTCTCCACTGTTCCCACTTGATGACCGCCGCCACCAACAAGTAGCAATAAGCCATTCTTGTCAGGAGTAGTCCGAATAGAGTAGTATTTTTCTCCTGAACCAATGTACATTCCCACAGGTGCTTTCTGCTCTGCAATGCGCGCACCAATGATGTAAGAACGTTTGGGGTAAGTTTTAGCAAAAAATAATCCTTCATCGGTAATGGGAATATTAGTTGCAACTATGACATCCTGTGCCTGAATAATTCCCTTGTCAGTAGTAACTTGACAAAGATTATCTTCATCGACCTTCAGTACTCTTGTATTTTCAAATACGTAACTTCCATTACCAGGAATCTGCTTGATCAGGTGTAAGAGATATTTGCGAGAGTGAAATTGTGCTTGGTTGTCAAACTTAACAGCACCAACAATAGGAAAGGGCAAGGAAGTTTCACGAACAAATGTGGCGGGTAGTCCGATTTTTAGTGCTGCTTCTACCTCTTTTTCAATGTCCTTGAGATGATCTTCGGTTTCTGCGAAAGTATAGGCACTTTGGCGACTAAAATCACAGTCGATTTGTTGTTCAGTAACTGTTTTAGCAACGAATTCTAGTGCTGCTTGGTTTGACTGTGCATATATCTGTGCCTTTTTTTCACCATGATTTTTAATCAAATCGGCATAAATCAATTGGTGAAGTGAGGTAACTTTGGCTGTAGTATGACCGCTAACACCAGTAGATATTTGTTGCGATTCAATTACAGCAACGGTTTTACCTGCGCGTTTAAGTAATGTTGCAGCAGTGATTCCCGCAATACCTGCACCAACAATTGCAACATCCACAGATAGATTATTGATAAGTGGTGGAAAATTAGCTGTGGGTGTTGAGTCAATCCAGTAAGAAATGTGCTTTCCTGATATATTAGGCATATTTTTTTGAGATAGTGTTCGATAAATCCAATTCTTTGATGACAGAGTTAGCCTTCAAAATAAAGGTCAGGCTGACATAGTTAGTTTTACTTGCTTCATTCGTGATTTTTTGACTTCAATAAGGGATAATGTGCCACTTTATTTGTCAATTTTGATTTATACGAATACTGTTCAAACTTATATTTAAAATAGACGTTTTTTCATATAAAACAAAACTATCTTACGGATAAGCTTGCTTGAGAAATTAGAAGAGATATATCAGCCATCAGACAGATAGTAATATAAAAAATAAAGATAACCCATCTAAGCCGTAACTCTTCTGTGGATTGGCTGTTGCAGGGATTGGGGATTTTGCCAAACCGTATCTTTCACGGGAGCAATCGAAACTGCTGGCGGCTGTTGAGAGAGAGTACAACCTTGTATGGAGACAGCAAAAGTGAACTTGATTGTTAATGCAACAAATACACAATGCAACAGTGCAAGAAATAACTCGTTTTTCACTTAGCTTGCGACAAGGTACGCCAGAACCCTGATTATTTCGTTGAGATTTTTCAATTAGTCTGCGAACCGACACGTTTAAAGTGCTATCGTCTGCACTTCTAGCTATAATTAGCCATACTAGAAACAGAAATCTCATCTATATAACTGTAATGACGATCAAAGAATTGCTATTACAAGAAATTGACAACACTCCAAACGAACTACTAGAGGATCTACTTGGGTTTTTGAAATCACTCAAAACATCTCCAAAACATCCACTAGCCACATATAGAGAACTCTTAGAACGCATTGATTATCTAGAAGCAATAGTAGGTATTCGTAAAGGACTAGATGAGTTTGAGCAGGGTGAAGGAATTCCGTCCGACCAAGCCTTGGCAGCCCTAGAACACAAACTAGGCATTCCGCCTCGCCCATGAGTTACCAGGTTCTCATTCAACCCACTGCCTTTCAAGAAATCGAAACATCCTATCGTTGGATGTGCGACAATCTGAGTGCTGAAGTAGCCAATAGCTGGTATTATGAAATTCAAGACGCTATCGCTTCACTGAAAGAATTTCCTAATCGCTGTAGCATAGCACCAGAAGCACCAGTAATTGATCGTGAAATTCGGCAACTCTGGGTTGGAAAACGAAGAAAATATCGAGTTTTATTTGTCGTGTCAGAAAATACTGTAGCAATTCTTCATGTTCGCAACAGTCGCCAATCTGATCAGGGAGAATAGCACGAAGAAAAGCGTAAATCCCTGGTATTTCTGGATGAAAGAGTATGGAGTTGCTCCCTTCGAGTGTGGGGAATTAAGAAGATGTTGAACTCCTTCCTTGACGCACTCGCATTTAATTGTCTGAAACAGTACAGCCAACACCTTGTCAGCAAGGAGGTTTCACATAAATCTTCGTGCCATCATTCGGTATAGGGGAAAAACTCTTGTCCCCCATGCCCTACCTGACTTTTCCAGTTATCCAGTTAAGTCAGGAACTCTCAAAATAGCTTGGGTAATACCAGCTAATTAATTCTCAACAAGTTAAGTTTAATGACAAAACTTACCAGAGATAGAACTTTGGAATGGAGGTATAGTAAGCGCTCACTGGATACCGTTATAGATGATTGTGTTCTAGGTTGAATTGGCACTAAGAAAAGCTGAAACCTCCTTGCTGGCAGGGTGTGGGAGGTGTGGGAGGACGAGGAAGAAGTCTTACCCCCCCATTCTCCCCACTCCCCCACTCAAAAAGCAAGTTATATCCAAGTTATATCAGGGCTTTGCGATTAACTTAGTACCATTTTGTTCTAGGTTGAATTTATTTATCGCAATCTCAGGTTAATATTTTTTAGCTGTTAAATCAGGAAAATTAATTCAGCGATTTGATTTATACTTTTAAATTCGTCTAAATATCAAAAAAAGTTTTATTGTATGTCCAGCCTGAGTCCAGACATGGTTCGTATCTATTTGCAAGAGATTGGTCGTTACCCAATGCTAACCGCAGACCAAGAAATTGCTTATGGCAGGCAGGTACAGCAAATCATGGCAATTGAGCAAAGAAAAAATGAACTCACCCAACAACTAGATCGTGAGCCAACAATGGTCGAATTAAACGAGTTCGTCAAATTCAGCAGCAAGCAATCACTGTTCTACGTCGTCAAAAAACTGAAATTCAACAGTATTTAGTTTCGTGAGAAGCACTCATTGATGATATTTTAGGGGCTAATTAGCAAAAAAAGAAGTGTGGAGGTAGGGTTGCAAGTTTGGGTGTAGGGAAAGACAGAAAGTCTTACTACACCCCACACCTTTTGATTTTTCAGATACTGTGAAAAGTTAGGTTAAACAAGAAGATCAATCTTTTTGAAAGGTTCAATTAAATATCTACGTCCACCGCCTCTATAAGGTACAGGGGTACTGGGAGTATTAGATTTGGTAATTTCTAAAAATAACTGTTGTGTTTTATAAGTAGGATACAGGGTCTGAGATAATTTATTTATCTGTATTTGGTCATTAAGACTTAGTAAACTAAACAGGAAAGTCAAGACTAAAACATAAGATGTAAAAGGCATAGTTAATAGCTCTATGTTATCTCTATTAACTAATACCTAGTATTTTTAAATTATCCGGTAAATATATCTAAATATAATGGCAAGAGTGTCTTAATTTTGGGTTGATATCGCAATATAACTTGGTTTGAATACGACTATTATATAGATATTTAACAAAAAAACTAATGAAAAAAGTCATGGATTTGACCATGACTTTTAGCACAAATAAATGATCGTTTTAGTCCATGATGTTTTTTAATAATCTAGAAATTTTAATCAATCCCGGATTCAGAAAACTTGTCTAGTGTAATTGGTAGGTCACGAATCCGTTTACCTGTGGCATGATACACTGCATTAGATATAGCTGCTGCTACCCCAACAATCGGAAGTTCACCCAAGCTTTTTGTCCCTAGAGTATTCACATAAGGATCGTGTTCCCCAATAAATAGTACTTCCATATTTGGGATATCTGCATGAACGGGAATCAGGTAATCAGAAAGGTTAGCATTAACTATTCTGCCCTGATTTGTATCCATTACAGTTTTCTCCATCAGCGCCATACTGATTCCCCATGTAATCCCACCGAGAACCTGACTTCGCGCTGTCTTGAAGTTGAGAATTCGTCCTGCATCATAAACTCCTACGCAACGTCTAACTTTGATTTCTCCCAACACTTCATCGACTGCTACTTCCACAAAAATTGCACCAAATGAGTGTTTGGCGTATTGCTTACCCTCTGGGTTGAGTGAGGTTTGCTCTGTGACTTCTAAACTTTCTAATTCGTGACGGCGCAGAATATCGGTGTAGCTGTCTCTTTTGGAATGATCGTGTTTTAAAAATATTTGCCCTGACTCGACGGTAATATCTTCTGCTTGAGATTGATAAAGCGGAGAATTTGGATCTTTGCTCGCCATTTGGATTATTTTATCCCGTGCAGCGATCGCAGCTTTATACACCGCCGGGGAAACACTAGCAACTGTAATTGAGTTACCCGTAATGGGCGCTTTCGGAAAATTGCTATCACCTAGTTCAAACTGCACTGATAAGCCTAATACCTCAGCAGCTACCTGCGTCATCACTGTATAAGTACCTGTACCAATATCTTGGGTTCCACTTTGTAGCCGCACCTTTCCACTGGCAAAAATTTCTACTTTGACTGATGCAGTTTCAACATTAGTGGGGAATGTTGCACTAGCCATTCCCCAACCAATTAGGAAATAACCATCTCGCATGGAACGGGGAATTGGGTTGCGTTGGAACCAACCAAAAATTTCTCCCCCTTTTTGGTAACATTCTTTTAGGAACTTACTTGACCAAGGTAATCCTTGGTGGGGATCGATATCTGCATGATTTTTTAGTCTTAGTTCAATTGGGTCAATATTTAAGGTGTATGCTAGTTCATCCATTGCTGACTCTAGGGCAAACATCCCTGTCGCTTCTCCTGGCCCACGCATAAAGGTTGGTGTGGCGGCGTTGATACGTGCTAGACGGTATTTAATTTCCAGATTTGGACAGGCGTACATCATTGTTGTTGCTGCACCAACTGGTTCTACAAAGTCATCATATAGCGATGTTAAGGATGTGCCAATGTGATGAATAACGGTTAGTTTACCTTCGGTGGTTGCACCTAGCGTTAGCTGCTGCTGAGTTTGGGATCTGTGCCCGCAAGCTGTGTACATTTGCGATCGCGTTAGCACAACTTTTACAGGGCGTTTTACTTGACGAGATGCGATCGCAGCTAAAATAGTATGCGATCGCAACAATGCCTTACAACCAAATCCTCCGCCTAAATATTTAGAGATAACACGGACATTTTCTTGAGGAATATTCAGAACAGATGCGATCGCTTTTTGGGTTGCGGAAATGCCTTGAGTAGTTTCATACAGCGTCAAATTATCTCCTTCCCAGATTGCGATCGTTCCAGAAGGTTCAAGGGGATTATGATGCTCCATTGGTGTGGTATAAATCTGCTCCACCAGGACATCCGCTTGCGCTTTTGCAGCTTCAACATCCCCTCTGGTGATTTTACCTGGCATAGTGCCAAAAAATATTGATTCGGGTTCAAATATCTCTGCATCTGCTACTGTGACTATCGCAGTGGCTTCTTCGTAGATAATTTTAACTAGGGAGGCAGCGGTTTCGGCTTGTTCTAAAGTTTGGGCAATTACAATGCCCAAATGTTGACCATCGTGGTAAATATTATCGTCTTTTTCGGTTGGTTGAGGCTGGGGAGATGAAAAGAAGGGGATTTTTACCAGAGATGGAGTTTGTTTGTAGGTAATGATATCTACAACACCAGGGACGGCGGTGGCGGCGGATGTATCTATTTGGATAACTTTACCGCTTGCGATCGCACTTTGAAAAATCACTCCATAAGTTAAATTTTCTATAGCAACATCGGCTGTATAGGGTGCTTCTCCGGTAACTTTGAGTTTGCCATCAACGCGATCGAGCGGTTTACCGATAATTTTATTCATAATTTTTCTGTCACAACTGAAAGCGCACGTACCAAAGCGCCTTTGACTAATTCAATTTTGAATTCATTATGTGTTTGCGGTTTTGCTTCTTTAACAGCTGCTTCTCCTGCGGCTGTAAAGGTAGCTTCGTTAATTGCTTTACCTTTGAGAAATTCCTCAGCATCCCTTGCACGCCAAGGTTTGGGTGCTACCCCACCAAAAGCGATTCGTGCTGATTGAATTATGTCCTGTTCTAACTCTACGGCAATAGCTACGGAAACGAGAGCAAATTGGTAGGAAGCCCGATCTCTAACTTTTAAATAATAGGACTTATATACAGAATTTGGAACTTCAATAGCAACGATTAATTCTCCAGGCTGTAATAAAGTTTCTTTTTCTGGTGTATCACCTGGTAAGAGATAAAAATCATGAATTGAAATTTGACGTTCTTTTTCTACCCCTTGGATGTAAATTATCGCATCTAATGCCGTTAATGCTACAGCTAAATCGGAAGGATGAACGGCAATACAATGTTCACTTGCTCCGAAAATAGCGTGCATTCGATTGTAGCCTGTAATTGCGGCACAACCTAAACCTGGGGTGCGTTTATTACAAGGAAAAACCGGATCGCGAAAGTAGCCACAACGGACTCGTTGTAGTAAATTACCGCCCACTGTTGCCATATTTCGTAGCTGCGGTGAAGCACTTTGTAACAATGCTTGGCTAATTACTGGATAACATTCCTGAATTTTGGGATGAAAAGCCACATCACTCATACGAGAGATTGCACCAATACGGATTCCATTCGCAAGAGATACAATATCTGTTAAGGGCAAACTATTAATATCAATTAATATATTCGCTGTTTGAACTCCATCTTTCATTAATCCCAGTAAATCTGTGCCACCAGCGATAAATGCAGCAGTTTCGTTTTGTTCAACTGTAGCGTTCCCGCTTCGGGTTGCCGCAGGCATCGCAGTATCTTGTGAAGTAACTTTAGCATAACTAAATGGCTGCATTTTCCATTTCCTCTAGCACATCCCGGATCGCCGCAATAATATTTGGATATGCTCCACAACGACAAAGGTTTCCACTCATTTTTTCTCGAATTTCTGCCTCAGATTTTGGTGGTTCTTCTAATATCATCCCTACGGCTGATACAATTTGACCCGATGTGCAGTACCCGCATTGAAAAGCATCATGGGTGATAAAGGCTGTTTGCATGGGGTGGAGTTTGTCATCTTGCGCTAATCCCTCAATCGTGGTAATTTCAGCGTCGATATGCATTACTGCTAGAGTCATACAGGAGTTAATTCGGCGACCATTGATTAGAATAGTACATGCACCACATTCACCACGATCGCAAGCTTTTTTAGTGCCCATCAAACCCAGCTTTTCTCGGAGTGCATCTAGTAAAGTAACGCGAGGTTCTAGTTTTACTGAGTAGGAGATATTATTGATATTCAGCGATAATTCTACTTCTTCGGAAGCAAATATTTGCAACTTTTGGGTAAGAGAGTTTGAAGTGATTGGAGCTAAAAACTTTTCTTCCATGTTGAATATGATACTAATAGTTTTTTCAGATATTTATTGGATTTGATCTCACAGTCCGCTTTGATTTTAGAATTGATTTGCATTGGCGGGCAATAGGAAAAACTTGGGGCTGAAGAAACAAGTCTGAAAAGTAGTCAACTTCCACCACAGTCTATTATTACTTTTTTGTAGCTCAGGTAGTTAACCTCACATTATGAATATAAACCCAACAGAGAAATTATCCCAACCCATAGTAGACAAAGTTGCCATTGTTGGTGCTGGCCCAGGCGGTTTAGCTGCTGCTATAGCACTGAGAAGCCAAGGGATAGACGTTCAAATATACGAAAAAGCTCAAGAGTTTCGTCCGGCTGGAACTGGGCTAGGGCTAGCTCCCAATGGCTTGAATTTTTTAGATGCGATCGCACCGGGAATTGTCGAAACCCTCAAAGGTTCAGGGTGTGAGGTTCACCACACGGTTTTAAAGAATATTCAAGGAGAAACAATCCGAGCTAATACAACCAAATACCAAGAGAAATATGGACAGCCATTATTGACTGTTTGGTGGTATCGTCTACAACAAGTCTTAGCATCTAGACTACCATCTGATATAATTCATCTCAATCATCGCTGTATTGGTTTTGAGCAAGATGAAAACGGTGTGAAAATTCGTTTTGATGGCGAAAAATCGGTATATGCAGATTTACTGATTGGCGCTGATGGTGTTAACTCTGTAATTAGAGAAATTTTATTTGGCGAGGGTAAGCCTAATTATATTGGTAGTATGTGTTGGCGTGCCGTCATCAAATATCACCACGAGCTATTTAATGACTATGAATTAGTGTTCGTCAAAGGCAATCAACAGTTCATGTACCTTCTGAATGTGGGCGGCGGCTATATGAGTTGGATTAGTCGTAAGTTTTCTCCTGAATACTCTCTTTGCGACAGCGCCGATGAAGTCAAATCTCGTATTCTCCATGAATTGGCTGATTGGGATGAATCCTTTCGGGTGGTAGTACAAGCAACACCAGCCGAGCAAATTTGGGAAGGGCCGATTTGCGATCGCCCACCGTTAACTCACTGGAGTCAAGGCAGAGTTACACTCTTAGGTGATGCTGCCCATCCAATGGCTCCAGCTATGGGACAGGGAGCGAATACTACTTTTGAAGATGCTTATGAATTGCGAGAGTGTTTTTCTCAATCAGCTAATCTCCAAGAAGCCTTAACTAGCTACGAACAGCGTCGTATGCAGCGCACAAAAATTATCCAAGCTCGTAGCGCTTTGGGTGAGATGCGCTACTACGAATCTAACAGTGTGGCATCAAACGGGCAACGGGAACAGACAATGAGCCTTAATGATGATTTTCATAAATGGCTGTATGATTACAAGCCATCTGCAACAATTAAATTCTAGTGGCAACTACCAGGTAAGATACCTGCACCTTACAATGAATTTGCACAAAGATGGGGAAATATTGATTTTACAAAATATGTAAAACTTTTGTCAAAGCAAGCTGATGCGCTTTTCAAGCGTGCCATTCAATTATGACCCAACATTGGGAATCAACTTAACCGGAACATGATCTTGGCAAGTTTCCCAAATCCTTGAGTAAAGGCATATTCAATCTCTGCGGGATCAAAAATCTCTGTTAGTTTGGATTTCAGCCCAGGAAGTTCTCTAACCTCAATACAGATATTCACATATACATCTTTAGTTTCCACATGGAATAGGCCAGCATTTATGTTTAAGAAATCACCTGTTAGCATTGAACAGTAAGTTAAGGATTCAAGCCATTGTGATTTGTATTTCACTCTAAAATAATTATCACCTAAATTCTTTTTGAAATTAGATGACTTTTCTTGTGGTTTTGGTTCCCAGAATATACTATTCTCCAACTGCCCAAGAGCTTCTATTGTCGTTACATTAGTTGCCACATTGCTATTGCCTTGTTGTTTTAGCTTTTTCTGTTCAACAAAAGACATAGCCAAGATGCGGTTCTTATGTCGTTCAAAAGCTTCCTTGTACAGTTCCCATGCTTTTTTGGTAATTGCTGATTGGGATGGCTCAACCATTTTAACGATTTCACGCCAATCTCCAAGAGTAAATCTAGTAATATTTTCAATAAAAAACCCTGTCTAAGTCGAATTCTGCTAAAACTTGGTTTTGCAAAATTCTCTTTAGTAGTAAAATCAATCGTTTCACCATAGCTTGGACAAATAGCTTGGTGATGTTGAATCACCACTCCATCCTCGTCAACTTCGGCATCAAAATTAGCTAATTCATCAGTTAGCGGTTTAAAAATATGGGTGCAATGCTCACATTGGATTAAGCCTTTGTTTTGTATTTTTGATATAATTTTAGGCAATAAACTCCATTTGCGGGCTTCATCAGGAAGCCCATGTTTTTTCCAATTATCGGTAATATCAATAATTACCGCAGTTGGTTTTAAAGTGTAAGTTCTTAGAACCCGCCCCAGCATTTGCAGCCAAAGAGTAGAGCTTTCAGTCGGACGGACACAGTAGACGCACTCAATATTAGGACAATCAAAGCCCTCGGTTAAGATTAATTACTTGGGTAGTGCCATTGCGAAAACGCTGCAATATTTCTAATCTCTCTTGTGGGGGAGTTTTCCCATCCAAATGTTCGGCACTAATATAATTACGAGAAAATTCCGCAGCCAGGGCACGAGAATGTTCTAAGCTACAGGCGAAAATAACTGTACGAAGATTTCGTGCATATTTAAAGTAATTCTCAAGGATTTCATTAACCCCAATCTGGCTAGTGACAGCAACCGCTAGCTCTTTTGCTCTAAAATCCCCACGAGATTTTGCAACTCCAACATTTCCCGGCGGCTGTCGGGAGTTGTGCAAGCACTCGCCTATTACCATTCTTCCAAGAATTCCAAATATCTTTTATCCACTGATGTTGATAATCTCTAAGTTCGTAGGTAACAGGCATTCAATTTACCTCAACAATGATTTTTCTCCCGTGGGAATATTGCTCATTATGCCACAAGCTCTTCAAGTTAAGATACCGATAATCCCAATTCTAAAAGTAGTAAAGATGTTTTGGGTTGATTTGATGCAATTTTACTTCATCAAGAGCAAATTATAGAGATAATAACCTGGAAGTGATGCACTGCATATCAAATCTCGCCACTGTTGTAATGACTATACTTGCTTTATTATATTGGCGAGTTTTATACTGTGCGATAATGCTGGACGCGATCGCTCACGGGAGACACGGCAACACCGTTGTCGTCTTTTGCAAGTGGTATTAGATTTAAGATGGGGAAATATAGTTCTTGGAAAATCAGAAAATTTGGCATCGAACTAACAAATTAAATTCGCAATCTCAAATGCCGGCGATATTTCTAGATAAAGATGGCACTTTAATTGAAAATGTACCAAACAATGTTGATCCGCAATTAATCGAAATGAAAATCGGTGCTATTGAAGGATTACAAATACTTAGCAAAGCTGGATATAAATTAATTGTGATTACTAACCAGTCGGGAGTAGCACGGGATTATTTCCCAGAATCTGCCTTGGCGGGAGTGGAGGCGCGATTGAATGAAATATTAGAAAAAGCGGATCTATGGCTAGATGGGTTCTACTACTGTCCCCATCATCCAAATGGTGTAATATCTGAGTATGCAATTGCTTGCGAATGCCGTAAACCAAAACCAGGCTTGATTTTACGTGCAGCTAGCGAACAAAATATAGATTTAGCAAATTCTTGGTTTATTGGCGATAATCTCAGTGATATAGAAGCTGGACATAGTGCAGGGTGTAAAACGATTTTGATAGCTCAGGGTAATCAGTCTCAGCCCCAAATGTCTCGTTTAGGAATTGCTGACTATATTTTGGTTAATCTTTCAATAGCAGCACAGGTGATATGTAAGCATTTAGTATCCAATTTTTAGGATTTCTGGCATGAAGTTATAGAAATTGTTGGAACAGGAAACCTAGAAAAATTTAGATTGATGACAAACAATCTGCCATTCTGGTCAAATAATTCGTTGTTCTACAGTAGACTTCTCAAATATGCCGCACCAGTATAATAAATAGTTCCTTATTGCCTAGTGCTTGAAATGACTGTACCTGTTGGAATCCGGCTTTTCTCCATGCTTTGAGCGCACGTTCATTAAATGCTGCCACTGTAATGCGAAATAGGGTGGGATTAAAGTTTGAACGTGCAAAATTGAGTACATCTGCAATATACATCTGTCCCCTTCCCTGACCCGTGAGGTCGGGGCGCACTCCCAAACCAATGTCGAGTGAGTCTTTTGTATAATCACCTCCTGGGACTTGAGCCTCCTTACCAAAGCAGCAAAAACCAACCAGTTCCCCATTGCCTTGAATGCTATAGTAAGCGTTTTCAGGGTCTACAAACGACCCAATTAGTGTTTCATCAGATGTAGTGTTATACATTTGGTAAGGTGGCTGATAATGCCAGCGAGTAAGTTTTTCTGCCTCAGCCACATTCATCGGTTCAAAGCAAAAGTGCATTGACATACTCCCAACCGCTCACCCTGTACCTTCTGCTAGAGGAAAGCATAGGCCGGACTCACAGATAAAAATGTTACAATATATGACTCAAATGGTTGTTCCCACCTCAAACAAGAGTATTCGCACTTACCAGAATAATTGACAATCTAACGATCTGTGTACTATCGTTTTTAGTACAACATTTAGGTTCTTATGACCAATACAAAAAATATTGCCATTCATTATATCGGTTTTTATTCTTCATATAAAATGCAAGAGTATGAACCCTCGATCAGAGAAAGCAAAAACCATGAGTATCCAGAAAGATATAAATACACCTTTCACACCAAAGCCTATCCTAATTTAGAAGCTGTCAAAAATCGTAGCGAAGAAGAACTTATTTCTTATCTAAATTGTGAAGGTTTTAATGATGTTGAATTTTATCCGTTAGAAGGATGGATAGGATTTAAACCAGTAGTACAAACTCATAAATTTGGTTTGTAGCAACTAAGAATCAAAGGAGAAAGTAAACTTGTAGAAGTTCAACAATCTTGAAAATGACTGACACACCTGAATACTTCCCAAGCCGATTAGATTGAGCAGAGCAAATAATCTTGGGTTTAGCGGAAAGACAAGCTAACGCCCAGTTAGAAATGTCTGAGCTAAGACAGGAAATGAGGCAGCTTACAACTAGAGTTGACACACTTACAGATAATGTTGATCGTGTTTTAGCTCGTAGTGCGATTTTGGATGATGTGTTACTTGAGTTACGTGATAGCCATGAACAACATCAGCGTAATTTTGAAGAACATCAACGCACCACAAACGCAGCATTATAAAGCCTTGAGTCTATCTTGTTACAGTTGATTAGAAATAATTCTTGAAATGCGATTACAGGAGTTAACGACCGCAGGTAGCGTGTAAAAGTACTTACGGTCAAATTTGAGCTACTCGGTATCGTTTTATCTTAGAGGTTTCCAGTAAATAGCGTATACCCATAGGTATAAAATCTGGGTGTAAAAGCGCCCATAGGGGTTTATAGCTGTTAGGACAGCAATAACTTCAATCCCCTTTTTGAACCAATAATTTCCCAGATACTCCAGCCGTAAAACCCAACCCAATCGCCGCTACAGTAACCGAACAATTCCCAATACTTCTCTGCGAGACGCTACGCGTAGCTTGCTTCCACGAAGTGGTACGGCTACGCTCAGTACAAGTCCGCTTTTTCGCCCATTCGCAATTAAAGACAAGAAATTACTAATTGTTGAATGTACCGTTTCAAATATAAAACAGTATCCCATAATTTTTGTTCTAGTCAAAGTCATAAAAAAGGACAAGGTTTGGTGATGCTGTAACCTTGAGCATAATCCACCCCAAGAGCTTTAATTTTTTCTAAAATGGCATCATTCTCAACAAACTCTGCAATAGTTTTAAGTCCCATAATATGCCCAACATTATTAATTGCTTCAACCATTGCTAAATCAATAGAATTATCCAAAATCTGCCGAATAAAACTGCCATCAATTTTGAGAAAATCTATAGGCAGGTTTTTCAGATAAGTAAAAGATGACATTCCACTACCGAAGTCATCTAATGCAAAGCGACAGCCAAGGCTTCTTAATTCACTGATAAATAAAGAAGCTTTAGCTAAGTTACTAATGGCAACAGTTTCAGTAATTTCAAAGCAGATCATTTGGGGTGGGATTTGATGCAAAGCAAATTGCTCATGTAGGAATTCAATAAATTGTTCATCATTGATACTTGCACCTGAAAGATTAATTGCATAAATACAATTACATGGCTGATTCCTTGATTGATAATCGTTCCAGGTATCACGATAGTGTTGTCCTTGAATAGCGAATAAAGTCCGAATTACCCAACGGTCAATTAAATGCATAAGATTATAACGTTCTGCGGCAGGAATAAATGCCATAGGTAATACCAAAGCCCCAGTCTCATCTTGCAAACGCAAAAGGACTTCATAATGTTGTTCTTTGATCTCAGTTTCGCAAACTGAGATAATTGTTTGGTAGTACAGACAAAATCGATTTTCTTCCAAAGCATGAGCAATACGCATTACCCATTCCATTTCGCCTTTCTGTTGTAGTAGATCAATATCGTCTACTTGATAAACGTGTACCCGATTACGTCCCCGATTTTTAGCTGCATAGCAAGCGGCATCGGCAAGACTTAATACATGAGTAACACTTTCACTATCAGTATTAATCATAACTAATCCAATACTAGTGCCAATTGTAAAAAGTTTTTCCTGCCAGACAAATCGAAGCTCCTGAACCTTCTGACGTATGGAATTGCAAACTCGTTGTGCCTGTTCTAGTGGGCATTGATTGAGAAGTAAGCCAAATTCATCCCCACCTATGCGGGCTAAAGTATCTGTCTTACGTACCTGACTTTGAAATAATGCCGTCACTTGACGCAAGAGTTCGTCGCCAGCAAGATGGCCACAGGTATCGTTGACGATTTTGAATTGGTCTAAATCTAGATAGCAGAGGGCATATTCCTTGTCATGCATCTTGGCATCGTTAATAGCTTCCTCTAGATGGTGTTCAAACTCGCGTCGATTTAACAGTCCAGTTAAAGCATCATGGCTAGCTTGCCAGGAAAGTTGCAGAGATAAGCTGCGGTTACGGGACACATCATGAAATACCATAACTGCTCCAATTATCTGACCGTTGCTAGCACGAATTGGAGCAGCGGAATCATCAATGGCAAACTCATCCCCATTACGCGCAATTAAGATTCTATGGTTGGCAAGACCAATGGTTTTTCCTTCATGCAGAGCTTTTTCCAATGGATTTACCACTGGTTCGCGAGTACTTTCGTTAACAATCTGAAATACTTCAGCGACCGGCAATCCTTGTGCTTCTAATTGACTCCAGCCTGTCAGATTTTGAGCGATGGGATTAAGATATTGTACTAGACCCAGTGAATCCGTAGTGATAACTGCATCTCCAATTGATTGCAATGTCACTTGGGCTAGCTCTTTTTCTTGAAACAGTGCTTCTTGGGCTAGCTGGCGATCGCTAATTTCAGCCGTTAGTGATAAATTAATTTGATTCAACTCGGCATTTTTGCTTTCTAACTTTTGCGAATATGTTTGCAATTCTTGGTATAATTCTGCGTTTTCCAGAGAAATTGCGGCTTGAGAAGCTAATAAACTCAGTACTTTCACATGGCTTTGAGTAAATGCACCTTTAGCGAGGTTGTTTTCCAAGTAAAGAATACCTTTGAGTTTACTTTGATAAATGATTGGCAAACAAAGCACAGATTTAGGCCGATTGTTCTGAATGTAAACATCATCAATAAAAAGTTTTTCTTCAGTTGCGTCATCCAATACTAGAGTAGATTGACTTCTCGCAACATAATTAATCAATGCTACAGGCATTGGACTTGTTTCTATTGATTTAGCTGGCAAAAAAATAGCGTTGTCTTTATCTACAAATCCCTCAACTACTAGAACCCATTGGTCTGATTGCTGTAAGAGAAGCATCCCGGTTCTTGCTCCTGCATTTTCCATCATGCTGTTCATTAATTTGTCAAGCAATTTACTCTGAATAATTTCATCAGAAAGTGCTTGGGAAGCTTTGATAACAGTAGCTAAATCTAACGTTGCTAAATCGAGTCCGGTTGTATCGCCGGGTGTAATGCCTATATTTGTTAACGTTTTATTATCTCCAAAGAAGACTTGGGGATAGCGTTCTTTTAAATCTTGAACTTTTGCTATTGCGCCCCAGCGCAGATAAGCGTAGTAAGCATCTGTTAAATAATCTCTGGCAAGGCGTTCTCTTTTGCATCCAAAATAAAATTCTGCCGCCAATTCCGCAGCTAGAGCTTCTTCTTGAAAGTAACCATGCTCGCGTGCGTTTTGAATTGCCCGATCGTAGTACTCCATTGCTCGATAGTGTTGCCCTAAAACTTTTGCTCTTTCTGCTTCAACCAACTCGTACTTATGCAGAAAGTTCATAGGTGCATCATTCGCTAATTTTTCCATCTGCTGTTGGCGCAATTCCACTATCTGCAAGTACTGATGTTGTTCTTCAATAGTTGTATAGGGATAGTAACCAAGCAAAGCCAGCATATAATAAAAACTATGTTCGGAGACATTTATTGTCCCCATAACGCTACCGATATAACGTTCTGCAATCCTGGCATTTTGGATTGCCTGAGCGTACTCTTTATATAAATACAGCAGGTTCGTTTTGGCAAGGTAAAGGGCAGATAAAGCTGTTTGGTTATCAGCTGTGATTAATGTCTGTAAAATTTCTGTTTCGTTAAAGCGATCGCTAATCAATTCAAATTTATGTGTAGAGTCACCGACTAAATTTGCTACCATCTGCTGCCAGATTTTGGCATAATCAATGCAAACTTGATTTTT
The DNA here is from genome assembly GCF_010747425.1 of Nostoc sp. UIC 10630. Taxonomy (NCBI): domain Bacteria; kingdom Bacillati; phylum Cyanobacteriota; class Cyanophyceae; order Nostocales; family Nostocaceae; genus Nostoc; species Nostoc sp. UIC 10630. Next base: position 10,782 of record NZ_JAAGOG010000015.1, on the reverse strand, counting down.
CAAACTATTGAGTAACTCTAAGCGATGTTCGAGCTTTTGAGCGACGCTTTCTAAGTTCTCACCCGTATAAAACAAAGCGGTTGAATAAAAAGCAGCAATATATGAGGCATATTGAACTTTGCCAACTTCTAAACCACTTTGAATTCCCTCTAGCATTGGTTCTAATACGGCAGAGAGAGGGTCTTTAAAATGTCGAACATGACCATTAAAAATTTCGCAAATCTCAGCTTTGAGTTCTTTGGCATTGTATCGATCGAGAAGTTGTAAAGCTAACAGACAAGACTGATACGCTGCATCGATTTCTTCTAACTGACCTGCCAAAATCGAACCATAACAAGCATAGCCATAAGCAGCCATCGGTGAACTTCCATATTGAATGCACAGATCCACCATCGTGAAAATAATTGAGGTGAATAATTGAGCATCTGCAAAATAAGTGGGAGGGCCTGCTGTCATCAGAATTCGCATTGCTGCCAGTTTATAATCGTCAGTCATCGGTGGCAGACTACTTAAATTCTCAACCGTCAATGAATTTTCATACTGTTTGGTTAAGGCATGAGGAGGCTCTTGACTTAGAGTTATTCCCAGCATTTCTAGTACTTGTAAAATAATAGCGATCGCTTCCTTTAACTTGTTCTGCGAAACGCTATATTGAATTTTGATTTCATATACCTTAACTTGATCTAGAATATTTTTGGCATTGCTTAAAACAATATCTGCGAGGATTGCCGTTTGCTCAAAATTATTATTGAGAAACTCTGTTGAGGTTGCTTCTATATACAGTGCCAGTGTTAAATCATAATTTGTCTGCCAACTCGTTTCTGAAAGTAATCCCAATCCTACCTTGAAATACTTGAGCGCCGGGTCATAAGCTGTAGCTTTCTTGGCTTTTTGACCTGCCATCAAATTTAGTGCTGCTAGTTCATTTTTCTGCTTCTGTTGAGATAGTAATTTCCTGCCAATATTTAATTGATTAACAATCTCAAAGATATTCTCTTCAAGTTCCACTTCTGGCGTATGCTCAAGTAACAATTCTCCAATTCTCAAATGCGTTTGGCTGCGTTCTGTTTTGGCGATAAGCGAATATGCTGCTTGTTGTACGCGGTCATGCAAAAATTTATAAGCGATCATTGGAGGGCTAGAAACAGCTAAGAGTGAAGTATTTTTATCCTCATGTCTCTTACTAAATTTCTCTAGGTCTATAACTAGGGGAATTTTATAGTATTGATTTAATGGCAAAATCAGCCCAATTTGTAGTGCTTCCCATAATTCCAATGCCGTTTCTGATAAAGGCTTTCCATTGACAATACTAAGCACTTCCAAGGTAAATTTGTCCCCAACACAAGCACCTAACTTCAGAACGTTTTGAGTCGCTGGTAATAGCTTTTGAATTCGCTTAACCATTAGTTCAACAACATTATCCGTGATGTCGATATCTAACAGCTTTTCAATGTCCCACTGCCAACAGGCTTGATGAAAGTTGAAAAATAGTAATTTATCTTGATAAAGCGATTTGAGTAGTTGCGATAAAAAGAAAGGATTGCCTTGAGTTTTATTAAAGACTAATTCCGCTAGAAAGTGCGTAGACACGGAGTGGCGCATAAAGAGTGATGTATCTTGATTGCTTTGAAATGTATCAGCAATTAACTGACTAACATCAACCAGATGTAATGGCTGAAGCACAATGTTGTTTATCACTACCCCCGCTTGCTGGAGGTCAGAGAGCATCAGCATTAATGAATGAGTCGCACTCACCTCGTTATCTCGGTATGCACCTATCAACAACAGATATTTACTATTTGGGTCAGTTATCAACAATTGAATTAATTTCAATGATGCTGAATCCGCCCACTGTAAATCGTCCAAAAACATTACTAAAGGATGTTCCAGTTTACAAAACACATGAATGAACTGTCTAAAGACGCGGTTAAATCGGTTTTGAGATTCCGATGCTCCTAATTGTGGTACTGCGGGTTGGGGTTCGATAATTCGCTCAACTTCAGGAATCACATCAATAATCACCTGACCATTGACACCCAACGCTTTTAACAGTTTTGCCCGCCAAATACTAATCCGCTCGCTACTTTCAGTGAGCAACTGCCGCATTAATTCTTGAAATGCTTGAATCAGAGCAGCATAAGGAATGTTGCGCTTAAACTGGTCAAACTTGCCAAAGATAAAATACCCATGCTTACCTATGATTGGCTTATGAATTTCATAAACTAGAGATGACTTACCAACCCCAGAGTAACCACTTACCAGCATTATTTCTGTTGTGCCTTGACTGATACGCTCAAAGGCAGCTATCAAAATTTTGACCTCGAATTCACGACCATAAAGTTTTTGCGGAATCGAGAATTGGCTGTATAAATCTAATTGCCCCACTTGGAAGGGTGTAATTTCTCCAGTTTCTTGTAGCAATTTTAAACACATTTCCAAATCTGCTTTCAGTCCTAACGCATTTTGATAACGCTCTTCTGCTGTCTTTGCCAAAAGTTTCATTACAACATCAGAAACTGACTGGGGGATTTCTCCTAAGCCCAGATTTTTGGCAATAATACAAGGAGAAATTGGAGTTCTAGCAATATGGCAATGAACGAGTTCTAGTGGGTCAGTACTTTGAAAAGGCAATTGTCGTGTCAGTATTTCATAGAAAACAATGCCCAAAGAATAAAAATCGCTACGGTAATCAACTAAGCGGTTCATCCGCCCTGTTTGCTCAGGCGACATATAAGCAAGCGCATCTTCAAAAATATTCTGATTACTAATTGTTTGCTTTTCTCCATACAAATAGGTAGCAAGGCTAAAGTCGTCAATTTTAACCTGCCCATTTTGCGGATTGAACAGCACATTAGTAGTTTTTAAATTATTGTGAGTAACCTTGTATTGATGAAGTTTTACTAATGTTTCAGCAAGTTGAATTCCAATGTGTAGAAAATCACTTAAATCTAGCGTTCTTTGACTCAGATATTTTGAAAGTGGTTTTCCTCCAAAATCTTCCAAAATTATTGCCCAGAACTGATGACTATCTTCTAACACATAACATTTAACAACTCCTATAATATCTAGCGACTGAAGAATTTTATATTCATATTTTAACCGAGCAATATCTTCGAGAGTTGGATACTCAATTTTAATATATTTTATTAGTACAGGCGTTCCATCTAGTTCTTTAATTCCACGATAAAGAATCGTATTACTATCTTCTCGAAGTACTTCTTTGTGCTGATAACTTTCTAGTCGCCTAATCATTATTTCTATTTAAAATAATTTATAGAACAAACTTGGAATTTTATTACCCAATTTGTGATAAAATCGTTTATGTTTGCATTATTTCAACCTTGCAAATATAGTACATTGTGCAACATAAATGTAATTTACACTAGTAAGTCAGTAAGCCAGTAAGTAACTAAAGTAGCTTGAATTAACGTACAGCTTAAGTAATAACCCGTGATTCGTGCATTTTATCTTACTAAGTTGGCAAGAGAGTTCATCCGCTAGGCTGTTGTTTGCTACACAGTTATATGTTACTTCAAGGCTTTATGAGAATTTGTATTATTTTTTACTAGAACGAAAAAGGTACAAGCCCCTTAACTTATTGATGGGCTTGGTAAATTTTTGACTTTTGAATGCATGACTTTTGACTTGGAACGTTTGCGCAGCGTCTCCAAGAGTTGCGACTGACTATGCCTATTTTTAATCTCAGGTTCAGTTATAATGTGGCAATACGGTTGATATTAATCCAGTAATCTATATCCATTGCTCATTTCACCCTTGGCAGGATAATTAGCCATTTTTAGTCCTCTGAGCCTTACTAATCATCTCTAAATACAGCCTTGCAAATCAACTCAACTCAACAGAATATGTAAACGATTGCGCTCCTGAAAGCATTTTCTAAACAATAGCTTGATGCTTCTAAAGTTTCTTGGAGTTGCTCGTCATTAAAATTTACGCCGAGCGACCATAGGGCTGGAGCCTACAAATCAAATAATTCTTGTTCTACAGAATCGGCAGACCAGAACCACATAAGAAAAAGAAAACTCCTGCTGGGTGGCTAAATAAAATTTAGCATTTAGCGTGCTTCGTGTTGATGTAGGGACAAGTAGCGATCGCTAATTAAACTCAGGGGCAGGTAGAACAGGGTTATTCTGCTTCTTTGCCGGTTGAAAATTCGTAAGGATTCAGGTCTAATATTGAGGAAGTAAAGAAGGGCGAGACAGAGAATTATCAGAATCAGCAATTAGAGCCTGTACAAAAAAATCAATAACAGAACTACCTTGACGACGACAGGTTTGAACCACTGTCAACAAATTGGCAGTATGTTGAAACCGCTCCATCGAACGGGAACCACCACTAACTTTACGTTTTGTCACAGCCAAACGCAGGGAACGTTCGGCCTGATTATTATCCGGGGGAATTTCAGGATGTTCCAGGAAATACCACCATTGATGAGCTTTATTGCGCAAAGAGCGTAAAAGTTGACCTGCGGTAGCTCCGGCTAAGTCAATCCATTGAGCAATTAAGGAATGCAACTTGAATTTGAATTTATTGACCCAATCGTTGTAACTGGCGCAGTCAAGAGTCTGAAACCATCGAGCATAATTCTTAAAAGCTTCATCAATTAAGTCAACAAAAGCTTCGCCGATAGCTTGGTTGTGAAGACCGGGAAGTTGAATTAATTTTTTAAAGTGACGGCGTAGATGAGCCAAACATTTCTGTTGGGCAAAAACTGGATAGCCATTGTACACACTAAAATCGTCGCTGCTGATTACCCCGGTATATTCAGTCCCTAAAATGGCTTCTAGTTCGGCTCTGGAACGAGTATCAGCAGCAGTAAACAGATAGAACTCAGAGTTAGCAACTACCCACAACCATTCTTTAATTCCCTTGACTGACCAAGGCGTTTCATCCACATGGATATTAGGTTGTGTTTGTTTTATCCAACTACTTAATTCAATAACACTCGGTTCAATTGCTTTTTGAATTCGTTCATTGGTTGCAACCAAAGTGCCTAGCCCAATTTCAAGAAAGTCCCAATTCGCACAGCATCTCTTGCTGTTTTTCATAGGGCATGTGTGCATAATTATTTGCCCATCCTAAAAATGCCTGTAATCTCATCCCTAAATCTTGTCCTGGGATGACATCTTCTGGCCAGTGGGAAGTTTGTACATTTCCACAGCGGTCACATACACAAGTATGGCGTTGATACTCCACTACTTCAATTGGGCGTTCCACCAATTGCGCTACAGTGTGTTTTTCTACTTTTACTGCCCCAGGAGCAAATGCTTTGTGACCACAACACAGACAATCCGTAGGACGTAAAATTTCATAACGATCTACTCTCCCAAAACCCTTACGGGTCTTACCTTGATGCCCTGGTTGCCCGCCTGGTTTCTTTTTTGGCTGATTTGATTCTTCTGGAGGCGGTGATTTTTTGGTTTCGCTTTTTTTCAGGATATCTCCAGACGGAGGCTTCGATGAATTAGTCCTAATCTAAATCTCTACTAACTTTTAAACGCTCTATTTCTTGCTGTAGTTCTACTATTATTTTCTGTAACTCACGTATTACCTTGCTCTGCTCAATAATTATCTCTACCAGTTCTTCCTTCGATAACTGGTTCAAGCTTTCTCTATCTGGTTCTTGAGGCAGGTTTTGGTTCATATTTGTGATACTCCCCCTCAACTGTCCCCTTTGTCAATACTCTGTTACCTGAATCCTTACGATAAATACGCAAGTAAACGAGGAATAAATTCCAGAATAATTGTCTTTTCCGGCCAATCTTCTAGCTGTAATAATAAATATCCACTTAAATTATCTGGTTCTAACTCTAAATCAGGTTGGCTTAGTTGCCATAAAAAATCTTGATATACTTGCTTGAAACATTGCCAAAATAAGTCATCTTGTTCAGGGAATATATTTGTTAATTCGTCAATTAATTTAGTATCTAAATTTACTCCTTTTTTTAAATCAGAGAGCGATGAAATTTCTTTATCCTCAGAACTCTCTAGGCGCTTAACATAATTCTTATAAGCTGTATTATTGCATCTTTTAATTACTTCTAAAAATTTAGGAAAGCCTTCTTCATCCTCTCCGTTTTGACGGGTTTCAAAATGATTAAGAATTGTTTCTACTTTAAGATATTTTTGCTGATTATCAGAAAACTGATTACGCACGGAAGGAAAATTGTCAAGTGATTCATATAATTCTGGATCAGTTAAAGCTGTTAGTAATTGCCTCAAAATCTCACGGTTATACTTCATTGACTACTGACCTACCTCCCAATAATCCAATAATTTTGCCCATTCTCTTGTTTTTTTCGCAACCCAAATCGTTGTTCAGGAGATGAATTATGTATCAACAATTGGTGCATATCTTGAAGCAAATCGCGGGCATCTGCAAAATAACCATGACCTAGAAATGTTAAATCAATATTAGAAACCTCTACTGTATCTATCCCATCAACAACTGTAATCGGTGGGAAAAAACCAACACGGGGATGATCGTGAATAATACCTGATGTTGCCAAAGCTTTATCTTTAGCAGAAATGTAAAGAGTCGTGCGTTCAGCCAGGGTTTGATAAGCTTCGGCTAATTCTTCAAAGATATCCGGATCAACATCAGGAGCAGCAAGAAAGATTTGTCCAAAGGAGACTTTACTCTCGGCTTGAACTTGAGCTAAAATTCGCTGCATTGCTCTAAGTAACCCGCGATTTCCCATACTATGAGCAATAATATGGATTTTTTCTGCCCCACTCTTTTGTACCAAGTTAAGTAAAAACTCGGCAATATATCTCTCACTGGCTTCAATCGTCGCCTCGTCTGCTGGATAGCTGACTAGTTTTCCTCTTGACGGCCAGCTATAAAATGCCATAATTCCTGCTACTTGCAAATCTACACCTATCTGCGCTGCTCGTAAGGCTGCATCTTCAAAACTGACATTAAAGCCATGAATGAAGACTAAAGCCGAACGCTCATCTGGCTGATTTGCTTGCAACGTCCTCTGAATTTCATCCCAAAAATTATTTTCCTGCAAGTATTTCAGACTCTCTTGCTTGAGTTTAAGGCGATCGTCTGTAAACGTTAACAATCTTTGCCAGAAGGGAGAACCAGTAGAGCCAATTTTATGAGACTTTGGTACTGCTACTTGACAAGTGCCATAGTGAAGCTGGCGATCGCGCTCTCCTGAAAATCCAAGGGATAGATCCTGTAGGTTCTTGGGTTTGCGGTTAGTTCCAAACCAAAGAGGATATAGGGTAGCTTCTGTTGAGTTTGTGCGCTTAACAGTACGAGTCACCCTTGGTTTTACTACCTCTTGCTGAAGGAGGGATGTATCACGAGTGATGAAATGTAGCACTTCACTATCTGACAATTTCAACAATTTAATTTCATTACGACCAAGTTCAAAGGCACTGTAATATCCTCTACCAAATCCTAAACCTCGATAAAAACCTGCGGCAAATGTTATAGCAGATTGATCGCCCAAATCAAAGAGCAACACCAGTAAGAGTTAGAGCGCCTAGAGCAGGAATTGAGAATTGGTTTGCAAGCAGAAGCAGGGGCTAAAGCCGAAGCTCAGGTGCAAGAACAAATCCAATCCTTGCAACAACTCTTCAAACAACAGAAAGAAGAAAATATCCAGTTACAGCAACGGCTCTCGGAGATGGAGGGGTTACGGAAACTGGAAATTGAAAATCAGCAACTCCAGCAGCGCATTCAGGAATTAGAACACGCCGTAGAACAGCGCCCTTCCCAACAATGGGGAAATACCATGACCCAACAGGCGACCAAAGCGTTGAACAAGCAGGTAAAGCAAGCACTGGAGAAGACAATTGATTTGCGATCGCTAGCTGTTGAACCCCCCAAGGAGAATGCCCAGGAATGTCTGCGGCTCATGGGTATGGCGTTGAAGAATCTCGCCAGTGCGATGAACAACACCCCAGCATTGGAGGCAGCAGCGCTAATTTTGGGTAGTGATCCGACACCAACTGCGATCGCATATCAGGCCGAACAATTGGAAATGTTGCCCCAGGCGATTAGTGATATTCGGCGGGTCTTGTCAAAGCTTGGGTGTAGCTGGGAGGACTATTGGGATGTTGCCCAAGAGTACGAGGTGATTAAACCAGATTATTGGGCAGAATTAACCACCCAAGAGACAGAATTAATTACCGTACTCCAGAAAACATCCTCTCAACCGGACACAATTGCACTCGGTTCTACTGTTGCCCATGCTGACCCATACCGCACTTTGTATGTCGAGAGAGGTGAGGTGGTGCAAGATTTGGGCGAGGAAGTAGTGGTGGCTTGGGATTGCTGGAAGGAGCAATCGAAAAAGACTGATAGGTATTTCCGAAACGAATTGCGATTCTGGCAACCGGAAAAAGAGTAGGTGAAGTTGTTGATTAGAGCGATTGCTTAGTTAAAAACTGTGCAATCACCTAGGGTGTTGATTTTGTTGGAGAAACTTAAGAGTTTCTTCATGCAGTTTCTGTGTCGCCAGTTGAGGCAGAAAACAAAATTCTCCTTTTTGAGAGCATAGATTTGCCAAAAACAAGAGCTGCCCAGTCTTCAACATCTAAAAAACGGACTGTCTCTAATGCTTCTTTCACAAGATTAGTTGTCAAATTCATGGTTGATAAACAAATACTCGAAAATATTTGACCGATTTGTTTAAGAGGGCAACGAGAAGAAAACTGTTTGTATTTACCAAATAGTGATTCTAAGACATCAGAAGTAGCTAATAATGTTTGACCTGATGTAATGTGAGATATTTCCTGTGTTAAATAGCCGAGAATTTTTTGTCTAAACCCTTTTGAATAATCCATTCCTATTGTTAAATATTGTTGCATAATATTGAAGGTTTCTTGATTCAATCCATCAAGCTTAATTTGAGTTTCTACTCTGCGGTCATGTAAACCATTTGTTTCCAATCGTTCAGTGAGTCTTGATAAGATGCTAACCAACCCAACTTCTGTTTCAATTTAGTCTTAAGAACTTCTGGCTCAATATTTGGTACTAAATTGGTTAAAATATCTAGCGGTGAATTCAGCAACTTTTCAGCCCAATCTAAAAGTTTTTCTACGTTAAAGTAACGACACTGCGAGCGTTGTGAGGGAGGAGCTAAGAAAGATAGTTCGGTTTGTTGTACTTGTCTCCGACATTGACCACACTGCTGTATAAAAGACTGATATTTTTCGGAACCAGTTAATTCATGCTTGAGTAACAAAGCCATTGCATGAGTTACATCATAAGTATAAATTACATCAGGATGATTCTGTTTATACAGTTTAATTCCTCTTTGAATATCACTTCCACGGTCAGCAATGATTTGTTTAGGATGACCAAATTTTAGAGCAATTTCCATCAGTTTCTGCTCTATGAGTTCCCCTTTCGTTGATTCGCCAACTCTTTTGCTCTCGCCTGAGAATCAAACTTTAATTTATTATCCCACTGCTGTGCTTTGTTGAACTTTTCAACAGCGCCATTAATATCATCATTTCGCGCTAACTTTTCACCTTGGATAACTAACGCGATCGCACCTTGCACTAACTGCGATCGCGTTTGGCATGATTGCAACTCTTCTAACACTTCTGGATGACCAATAAAGTAATTATTCAGCAAGTTGCAACCACTGAGTAATAAATTATCGAAATCCAAATCCCATAAAATTATTGTTTTGTCATCACTAGCAGAAGCTAACTGTTGTCCATTGGGGCTGAAAGCGATACTATTGACCCTATCAGTATGACCAGTAAAAGTTTTGAGTCGTTGACCACTGTTGACATCCCATATCTTGATGGTCTTATCTCGACTAGCAGAAACTAACTGTTGTCCATCAAGGCTATAGGCGATGCTTCTAACTGCATCAGTATGACCAGTAAAAGTTTTGAGGAGTTGACCACTGCTGATATCCCAGATGCTGATGGTCTTGTCAGCACTAGCAGAAGCTAACTGTTGTCCATTGGGGCTGTAGGCGACGCTAATGACCCTATCGCTATGACCAGTAAAGGTTTTAAACAGTTTACCACTGTTGACATCCCAAATTTTGATCGTCTTGTCATCACTAGCAGAAACTAGCTGTTGTCTATTAGGGCTGTAGGCGATGCTATTGACTTCTTTGCTATGACCAGTTAGGGTTTTAGGGGGTTTACCACTACTGACATCCCAAATTTTGATGGTTCTGTCCCAACTAGCAGAAGCTAACTGTTTTCCATTAGGGCTGTAGGCGACGCTATAGACTCTACCGCTATGGCCAGTAAGGGATTTGAGGAGTTGTTTACTGTTGACATCCCAGATTTTGATGGTGTTATCATCACTAGCAGAAGCTAGCTGTTGTCCATTGGGGCTGTAGGCGACGTTAAAGACCCCACTTCTATGACCAATCATGGATTTGAGAAGTTGACCATTACTGACACCCCAGATTTTGATGGTGTTGTCAGCACTAGCAGAAGCTAGCTGTTGTCCATCACTGCTGTAAGCGATGCTCATGACCTCTTTGCTATGACCAGTCAGGGATTTGAGGAGTTTGCCACTGTTGACATCCCAGATTTTGATGGTGTTGTCAGCACTAGCAGAAGCTAACTGTTGTCCATCACGGCTGTAAGCGATGCTCATGACCTCTTTGCTATGACCAGTCAGGGATTTGAGGAGTTTGCCACTGTTGACATCCCAGATTTTGATAGTCTTATCCCGACTAGTGGAAGCTAACTGTTGTCCATTGGGGCTGTAGGCGACGCTATTAACCGCATTGCTATGACCAGTAAGGAATTTGAGGAGTTTACCAC
>NZ_JAAGOG010000304.1:0-7315 GCF_010747425.1 Nostoc sp. UIC 10630 | reverse complement strand
GTGCTGGGCGTGGCGATGCTGGGCCGGGGCGTGGCGGCGGCGCGGGGGGTCCCGGGCGGCGGCCCGGTGCCGGGGGGGGCGGCGGGTGCAGGCTAAGGGTACATTTCTTAGTTGGAGATTCTTGCCAACCATCGACATAACACAATCCGTATTGTTTTGTTGGATGTCTAACAGCTGAACCACGCTTAAAACCTGCGCTGACGGTTCCGCCATAACAGGGTCTGATAATTTAAATTTATTTTCGATAACTAATAGCTCATAGAGCATTAAAGTTGAATTTTACCGTTTTCCCGCAATCTCTATTTTTTGTATTCAAATGATTAGGACTTACGCAAAATTATGAAAAAACGAACCACGTTCGCGCATTTCCTAGAGAAGACGCAAAGGACACGTTCGCGCAGCGTCTCGCAGATAATTAATAAGAGTTTCAGAGAGTTTTTAACTCTGCTCTCGTTGTGCCCTGATATTTTATAAGTAAGGCAAATAAATGAATTTAAAATCTGATTTATACATAATAAATAAGCACCAAGAAAGACACTATGACCTAGATTGGTTAAGAGTATTGGCGGTGCTATTGCTGATTTATTTTCATGCTGCCGCAGTTTTTTACCAAGGCGAATTAGGCGATTTTTATATTAAAAATGACTTACTAAGCCCTGTCCTTGGATGGTTTATTTTTTTTGTTCATCAGTGGCACATGCCATTGTTTTTTTTAATTTCCGGGGCTGCCTCTTGGTTTTCTCTCCAGTTGCGAACACCAATGGAATATGTGAATGAGCGTTTTAGACGACTATTGATCCCCTTCATATTTGGCACGCTGGTGTTAGTTCCTCCTCAAGTCTATTACAAACTTCTTACTCATCACACAGATATCGGTTCCTATTTACAGTTTTACCCACAGTTTTTTAACCGGATTCGTCCTCAAGGTAACTTTGAATGGGCGCATCTATGGTTTGTGATCTACCTATTTGTAATATCTCTTGTTAGTCTCCCTTTATTGTTATTCTTCAAGCAAGAGATGGGACGACGTTGGTATTCTACTATTGCAACTTTCATGAAACAGCCAGGAGTAATTTTATTACCTGCTCTACCATTGGCTATAATTGAAGGTGCATTCCGCCCCAAATGGTTTGGTTTTCAAAATCTTTATGATGACTGGGCAAATTTATTGCTGTACCTTTGTTATTTTGTTTACGGCTTTATTCTGTATTCTGATACCAGATTTAGACAAGCAATTGCCCAATATCAAAAGCTCGTGTTGTTTATGGCAATAGTTACCATGTCCATTATCTTTGGAATACAGGTAACTGAGGTACTTCCTGTACGCAGCTATTCTGGGGAATATATTCTTTACCAAATGTTGCGAGGCTTCAATTCTTGGTGTTGGGTAACTGCCATACTTGGGCTAAGTCAGCAATATCTATTATTTACTAATAGTATCCTGCAATATACAACCCTTGCCGCTTATCCAGTTTTTTTGCTGCATCAAACAGTTTTGGTGGCGATATCTTTTTATGTAGTGCAATGGGATTTAGGCATAACCACAAAATTTTTAATTATTAGTACAGCAACCGTTATGGTGACAAATGCTTTGTATGAAATGTTTATAAAACGTCTTAACATTGTCCGATTTCTCTTTGGGCTAAAGCCGAACGACATCAACAAGTAAAATAAAGATAACGATAAAACCACTAAAACGGTATGTCTCAAGTTTCTATTATCAAGAAAGGCAGAGGGCAGCTATGCTGGAGCTTCAGTTGGAATATTGTTTTCTGCACTCTGCCACGACCGTAGTCCGTAAGGGTTTAAGACTGTCCGTATGCCAGCAATGGGTCATAGGGACGAAACGCGGGGAGCCTTCCTATCGCTCAAATGACCCAATAAGCGCTACCTTATCCAATACCTCTGCCAATTTACGAGGGTTCAACGCTTGTAGAAACGGGATGAATACGTCCTAAAGAAGTAAGCTTGGCAAAAATCTGGGTTAATAAAATAGGCTCAGGGATTTCGGGAAGCATTTTTAACATTTCACGAACATATCGAAAACCACGATAATGAGTCTTTAAATCAAGAATGCCAGAGTCGGGATTAAGGGGACGAAAATCCAAGAGAAGATGATGGGACAAGTTGACCATGAAAAATGCTAAGTTAACAGCATTAGTCACGGCAGTTTGGCTTAAGTTCATAAAATCTTCCAGTCCCCAAAACTGCTTGGCATCACGGAAATTAAACTCGATTTGGAAGCGCAGTTTGTAATAATCTATTATTTTTTCGTAGAACAAATCTAGGTCGCTAGAGAATAGGATTACATGACTACGAGCATTAGTTTTAAGATTAGTTTTGACTAAAATAACTACATTCACTGCTTGAGCGAATTCCTTGTGAAGTAAAGTAGCTTGGTAAATGTTAGTTTGGATCTCATCCTCAATGCAACTTTTACATAGATACTTCTGAGGAATGTTATGATAATCAACTTTGTCCCCGTATTTACGACGAGAGTGCCTATTGGAGCCAGGGTTTTGATAAGGTATATATAGGGCTGAATCATGGCGCAATTTGGAAATTATGTGCAAATTAACTTGTCGAGCCATCTGCAAGGCATTGTTGTTCCCAAAATGACCATCTAGTACTAAGTAGGTAAGAGTAATAAAATCACCTAATAACTTGAAAAGCGAATTAATCATTTTCTGAATGCGTAATAATTCAGTTGTTAAAATCACCTCCGTTTTATTCTTGTTCTTACTTCCTTTTGGTCGTCCACGCTTACGTTTTTCTTGAGGTTTTACAAACTGAGTTGGTAATGGGCTATTTTCTTCTACATTACTCTTTATCACCTGTTCTATCTGAATTGGAAATGAATGCCTTTGTTCAACGCTGACTAATGATAATGTAAAGAAAGACAGCCCTAATATCGGTTTGCTTACTAAGCTAGAAAAGAATCTATCCAACCCATAAGTCTTTTTCCCGGATTTACTCACTACGACTTCATCTCCTGCAAGCAAATACACTTCATTTGCACGGAACAAATGCTTACGGAAAAATAGCCAAAACAACGTCGCCCAAGGGATTACTGTATGAAAGAACCTCAATATCGTCCGATAACTACCACCAGGGCCTGCCCAACGCGAGATTCCTAACATGGTGACTCGCCCGCTCATTGCTAACATGGCTATGATTATCTGGTTCAATTGCCGCATAGTTGTAGCGTTTATCTGCGGTAACAAGCATTGTAACAGTGATAAGATGTCCGGCATGGGCTGAAAAGTAGTTTTTGAGTTGTAGTTGTGAGAGACAATAACTCTACTACGGCAGCCCTACCTCTTCATACTCTTTTTTTGGCGAAGGTATTGTTATCAGTAGTTTTTTCTCTTATAGCAGCTTCATCAGTGAGAGGATGTCAAGCTGGTCTCAATTAGACGCTGTTGCCATCGCTCAATGTGTGCGGAGTAAATTCATCCAATTTCTGTTCTAACTCTTTAATTCGAGTTGTATGAGAAAAACTGCCCTGGGCAAGGAGTTCAGAGCAGCGCTTGTTAAAAAATATTAAATAAGGGAGTTTTAAGTCTTATCCCTGTTTTACACATAATTCGTTTGGTATGTAATATTCTTCAGCTAAATTTTTGTACTTTATGCAAAAATAACTAGAAATCTTGAACCCTTTATCCTATAGGATTAGAGCGAATATAACCCCATGATTTGTGTTCGTGTAAACCAATCGCCATCACGCATTTGGTCAAGTGCATTAACCCAAGGGAGCAATCATAAGCTGTGGAGGGCGGTGTCCCAAGGGGCAGCAGTGAGAGCGATCGCCAATTGACTTATTTATTGGAGTAAAATGCCGACTAATGGTCGGCAAAAGACGATCCCTTATGCTGTAGCTGGAGTACTAAAATATCGAGTAGCACATCAGCAAGTAAGTAAAATATCTGTTTTAAGAGCTTCTTTTTTTACACATATCCGCTTAATTTAATTTGCAGATGTGGCGATCGCGTAACCGCCTGCCGAAGGCGATCGCTCAAGCGCCCGATTTAAGTGATCGCAACTCCAGTACAAGTCTACAATCTCGTCTCCCACCAGTGGCAACCCGGAGTAGTGAAAGATTACTCTTCGCTAGGGGGTTTTCTGGAGGTGCGCTGTGGGGGGCGGGTGCTTTTTATATTTTCAGTAGGGAGTATGTGGCGGTAGAGAGTTGGAGTGGGTGAGGAGAGATGATGTACTAAACTGTACTGTGGAGTAGTAAAAATCATCTACTTGCCACGCAGTTTCTGAAGTTTTGGTTACTTCTGGGTAGCAATTGGCTTGCGAACGGTCGCAGCAGTTATACGATCAACTAATCCTGGCATAATTAGCTTTGCCCAAGGGAGTATTTTACCTTTCAACGTCATGATGTGTTCTCTTTTACGCCGCTCCATCGCCCAGATAATTTGATGTACACACTCATCTACTGACATATTGCCTTGCGTTTCATCACGCGGACTTTTGCCTAATGGTTTTCCATCTGCTCCCAAGGCTCGTTGCCGAATATCTGTGGCGACAAACCCTGGTGAAACAACCAATACATCTACTCCCGTTGAGTACAATTCCATCCGCAATGTATCAAAGAAGCCTTGCATGGCGTGTTTACTGGCAACGTAACCTGTACGAGTTGGAACACCTGTTTTGCCACAAATTGAAGAAATCGCCACCAATAGTCCTCGACTAGCTTTTAGGTAGGGTAGGGCATAATGACTACAATAGACCGCACCTAAATAGTTGACCTGCATTACCCGTTCAAAAATTGATAAATCTGTCACTTCATCAAAGCACGTCAGCATTCCAATTCCGGCATTGTTGATCAAAATATCAATCTGCCCAAATACGGTAATTGCTCTCTCTATCAACTGCTGGCAAGCTGATGCTTGAGTTACGTCTGTAGCTACTGCAATCACCTTGTGTGTATGATTTGTGCAAGCAGTCAGTGTCTGTTCTAATCCTTCTTGATTACGAGCCGCTAGGACTAAATTTGCATCTTGTTGGGCTAACGAGATTGCCAGCTTTCGCCCAATCCCTGCTGATGCACCTGTGAGAACAATGGTTTTATTAGCAAAGCTCATAATCAATGTTTCCAGTCAGAAGATTGCCTATTGTAGAGCTTTATATTATCAGTCAATTTGCTTTTTTCTTTACAGATAGGCGAAGATTTGGGGGATTGGTCAGCATTTGAAATGCTGTTTCCCGTAATCTTTATACTTTATTCGTGGAATAGGTTCATAGTAAGCTGAATGAGCAAGTGCCTTGAAAGTAAGTGTTCTTGGGACAAATGACATCATTAACTAATCCAGAAAAAGACCGATATAATCTAACTGCCCCAGAAGTCTTTGCCAATCCCTATCCTACGTATCGTCGGATTTTGCAACAAGAGCCTGTTTACTGGAATGATTTTTTGGGGGGCTGGTATCTCATGCGTTATCAGGACGTTGCATTTGCAATGCAAGACAAACGGATTTCGGCTAAACGTCCGCCAATTAGCAAATTATCCCAATTAGAGCAACAGAATATATTTCCACTTTTGGAAAGTTTATCAAAGTGGATGCTGTTTTGCGACCCCCCAGAACACACACGTCTACGCACGCTATTTAATAAAGCATTCACTCCTCATATTATTGGCAGTATGGCACCCAGTATTCACTCTTTAGTAAACCAACTTATCGATAGTATTTATAAACGGGGTAACATAGATATTATTCATGATTTAGCTTACCCAATACCTGCAATCGTTATTGCACAAATGCTGGGTGCAAATTCCGAAGACTACCAACAGTTTAAGAAATGGTCATCAGATTTAGCTAAATTTTTTGGACTGTTCCGTATGGACACAGAAATTTTGACTAATGCTAAAAAAAGTCTTCTGGAAATGAAACAATACTTCCACTTCATACTGCAAGAACGTCGTTGTCAATCCCAAGATGATCTCATAAGTAGCCTCATCTTTGCACAAGAGAAAGAAAATTCACTCTCAGACGAAGAAATTTTATCAAATTGTGTTTTCTTAACCTTTGCAGGCCATGAAACTACCACTAACTTAATTGCTAATGGCTTACTTGCTTTACTCGCAAATCCCAGTCAGATGCAAAAGTTAAAGAATGACCCTTCCTTAATCACAACTGCTGTGGAGGAGTTTTTGCGCTACGATAGCCCAGTACAACGGCAAGCCCGCATAGCACTTACCGATCTCGAAATCAATGGTCAACAAATTCGCCAAGGGCAGCGCCTATTTCTAGCGATTGGTTCTGCTAACCGTGACCCTGAGCAATTCTTCAATCCCGACAAATTAGATATTACACGTTCACAAAACCCACATTTAGCTTTTGGCAAAGGAACCCACTTTTGCCTCGGCGCATCCCTTGGCAGACTTGAGGCACAAATAGCTATAAATACTATTGTCCAACGCTTGCCTAATCTGCGGTTAGATACAGATCAGATTGAATGGTATGAAAACCCTTCCTTGAGGGGCATGAAATCAATGCCTGTTGCTTTCAATTTTTGAAATACTTCTCTTGAAGTGTAATAGATTTTTGTTTCAGGGAGTTCCATAAAAATAGAACTAAGTCAATCACTCCCAAGTGATATCTGCATTCTTAAATAACGGCAATTGAATCACTTGGGTTTGTTTAGCGTTATCCAAATTAGATAAGGAAATACCCAGTAACCTAATGCTGCGGTTTTCCAGATCAATCGACTCAAACTGCGCTTTAGCTATCTCAAAAATCGTAGATAGTTCACTGATGGGAGCAAGCATTGTCTTACTACGGGTTAACTGCTGATAATCAATCAGAGAATTTGACTTTCAGAGTTAATGTGCGGCCTCGTGTTTCGTGCTGCTCTAACCGTTGCTCCACAATTTGAGCAATCTGTTCGAGTTCTTGCAACATCTGACCGACATCCCTTAAGTCCTGTGCAAACGAGGTTTTTGCACCAATCGATTTGCGAATTCGATTTGCTTCAACTAGGCGGTCATCCTTTGCAGGCACCCGTAAAATTTTGTCTGCCAAGGATCGGGTTAGACGTTCAGTTACACCGCGCATACCTAGGAACATTGCCCCCGCTTGGGGTTGGTATTCGGTCAATTCAGATCATGCTTGTTGCCTGTTGTGCCTTCCATGTTCCACACCCAGTCACCGCAAGAGAGGGATGGGGTAGGGTGGCCCTTTCAAGGGTAGGTATTTTGTATTTGGTCATTTTTTGGCTATTTCAGCCGAGCTTAAATCCTGAAATGACCAAACCACGTTAAACAATTGAGAATTTTCTCAACTATTTTTGAGATTCTAAAAAACCT
>NZ_JAAGOG010000303.1:0-7397 GCF_010747425.1 Nostoc sp. UIC 10630 | reverse complement strand
GCTTGAGAGTGCCTGAGCTTTATGAGCTTGAAAAGGAACAACTTTTCACGCCATCTATAAAAGGACATCAAAGAAAGGAGAAGTCTACGGATTCTGGCGGAGTTGATTCATCCAAATCGAAGAAATCCCCTACTTTCAATTTTCCGAAAACCGGACTGGTCGTACTCTGGAGCGACATGGGTACTGGTAAAACTGAACTCATGCGCTGGTGGCGTGACCAAAATCCTAACGCACGGTTCCTCAACAATGGACATCGGGTTAACTTGTTGAAAAATCTTGCCGAACGCTTGCAAACAGCCATGTACTCCGACTTGGGTTACACAGGTTTAGCTCAGGCTCAAGCCCTCTCCATTACTATTGACAGCTTGCATAAGCTGAATACTCAGTCTCTCACCTACGGCTGCATATTTATAGATGAAGCTTGCCAATACCTCACCCACCTACTGCACAGTAATACTTGCAAACAACACCGTGCAGCAATCCTAGAAGTCCTGGAATATATAGTATACAATGCGCCACTGGTCGTCATCGCTGATGCACACATGGATGACCTGACTGTGAATTTCTTTCTTGCAATGCGACCCAAAGGTGAAGTACCTTACATCATTAAAAACGAATGGCGAAACGGTTCACGCACAATTTATTGGTACGAGGGGGATAATTCAAGCGCTCTAGTCGCCCAAATCTCGGCAGCGCTAATGCTTGGTGAGAAAGTCATGGTTGCAAGTGACAGTAAGCGTTTCATCAAAAAACTCGACAAATCCTTTACTATCAAGTACGAAGAATCTAACTCCGAAAAATCACATACACAAAAAAAATGTCGTATCTGGTCGGTTCACTCTGACAATTCTGGCAGTGATGAGAATGTCGCTTTCATCAAAGATATCACCAACGCCGTCAAAAACTTTGATGCCTTGTTCACCTCTCCCAGTCTCGGTACTGGTGTTGATATTTCTGAGTATCATTTTGACTTAGTATTTGGTGTCTTTCACGGCGTTTCCCAAACTGCTACTGAATGCGCCCAACAGCTTTACCGCTATCGCCCGAAAGTCCCGTTTCATATTTGGGTGGCCCCACGTCCTCCCTTTGGTTACAAGGATACCAATGCTACCAAGATTAAAGAGCGCTTGCTCCAAACCAATGAAATGACCGCTTTTCTGTTGCGGATTGACCGTCAAACAGGCAAGCGGGGCGCAGAGAAAGATTGGGCGCTTGAGGCTTACTGCCAAATTATGGCTAACCGCCACTATTCTCTCAATAATCTGCGTGATGATTTGCGATCGCTTCTCACCGAAATGGGCAATACATTTATATATGTGGGCAGTGATTCAGATCCTCAATCTCTTGAAAGTCTTAAAGCAGCAGCACAAGCTTTGGATAGTGCCCACAATTCGGCTGTTGCCAGGGCTAACAATATTACTTTGAGTGAGTACCGCGCCCGTCAGAGCAAAGATTACCTTGACCCTAATGAAATTTTTGAATGTGAAAAGTTTCGCATTTCTGATTCTTACGGCATCGAAGTAACCGAATCACTCGTAGAAATGGATAAAGGTGGTCGCTTAATTAGGGCAATTGCTGGACTTGAGGCCATTTTAGCCCCACCCGAAGAATCGTTTACTGACCCCAAAACTGGGCAAACTTATCCTACCCCACCAACAATTGTCACCCAAAAAGACCGCGCCGAGCGGGACAATCTACCTTTGTGCATCGACTGGGGTAATTACTCCGCACGGTGGCTGGCTAGATTTAACCTGGGACTGCATCAGATTCTCAAACGTTTAGTGAGGGGTGATGAAGTTACCGCCGACGATTCCACTTTACTCAAGATGACGGAGATCGCTATACATTGTGCTGTTCACGTCAAAGCAATTCTTGGGTTTACTATTCCCAGTGACTGTAAACCTATTTGGTTGCTGGCCACAATGCTAGAGCAGCTGGGGCTAAAGCTGACTTTCCGCAAGCAAGGTAAACGGGGGCAACAGGTGAAACTTTTCTCTTTATCTAAAGAGGAATTAGAATTTGCTCTCCAAGTAATTGCTCATCGTGAAACGAAGCGCAATCAAAAAGAAAATCGAACCTATTCTGCTGCTCAAACCCCTGCTGTATATAGTGTAAACACGAATCAGCAGGCCGTATCCACACCCCCCCTTGATGCTATAGGGAACTCCCTTTGCCAAGGGGAGGATACTACCGAATTTGAGTCGCCTCCGACCGATCGCATTACGCTACTCCATTGTGTGGAAATGCTACGCTCTGGCATTAAGCAGGGGGTGGACGCGATTAAGGGCATCCTTAAGCAATGGGTTGAGGATTTGCGCTGGGATACGGTGCTGGAACTTGAAGCGATCGCGGCAAATGAACTGCGACTTGTGGAGGCTCAAGTTCCTGAATTTTATGAATGGCTCTTGGAAGAAGTGTTGCCTATGGAGGGGGCTGGCTAGAGAAAAATCCCTTTGGCATTTGAAAGCTGTTTTTTGTTTCGTTTCCGGTAGCAATTGATGCCACTGGTTCCAATTTGGGCTGCATTTCCACAAGTCATGCAAAATGTCAAAACAATTCAAAAAATGGTCAAAGATCCATCAAGTTTAAAGCGCTACTGTCATTAGGTCTAGCTTTGAGATAGCGATCGGTGATGGCTAAGTTGGCATGACCCAAAGTTTCTTTCACCAATACAGGATTAGTCCCGCGCTCAATGGCGTGAGAACCGTGGGCATGACGTAACCAGTGAGCAGAAACTAGTTCGCTTAATCCAGCTTCAAGTGCAATTGCTTTGACAATCGGGTGCAAGTTTTGACGGTCTAAATGTCCCCCTTTTTGACTTGGAAACACTGCTTGATTGGAGTGAGCCGAAGCTTTGAACTCCATTAATTCCGCCCAAAGCTTTGGCTTGATGAGAATTGTCCGATTTTTGCTGCCCTTGGCTTTTCGCACGTAAACTTGACCACTCTCACCACGGGGTGTCAAATCTCCCCAAGTCAGATCACAGATTTCACTTGCCCGTAACCCTGCCTGATACAGGAGTTTGATAATTAACAAATTACGTAGGGCTGTGTACTGGCGCTTAGGAGTTTTAGCATCAGTTAAATGCTTAGAAGCTGCTCTTACCAACAATTTAATATCAGCTTCGTCTAAATAGCGTTCGTTGATTACATCCGGCAGTTCACCAAGTTTTAGCGCCATACCCACATTAAAAGGGAGATATCCAATTTTATGAGCGAAACTAATTAAGCTTTTAGCTGCGGCAATATATATCCGCTTTGTACTAAGAGCATTGCCCCCAAAACAACTGGCGTATTCTACCAAGTCTTCATAAGTCACTTTTTTGAGAGGTTTGTCCAAAAATTCCAGAAATCGTCTAATGTAGCGTCGGTACGAGATGATAGATGACTCTGCTTTTCCCTCCAACCACAGCGCAATCAACTTCGCCTCCGCCTGCGCTACTGGCAAGGAAGCAAGAGCCTTTCTATGCGCTGTTATATGGACAAGAGAGAGCGTCATTTTTATTACTCCCTTAATAATCAGACACAAGCGTAGTTTCGTCTGGTTTTATAGTGTCTGATTTTTATTGTCCTTTAAAATGGGCGTTTCAACTCACCCTCAAGCGAATGAAAATTTCTCAATTTTTGCGTATATACACCTCTAATACTGAGGAGCGTGACAAACACAATACTGTTATGCAATTGTTCAGCAGGGTATTTATTTTGAAAAGCCTAAAATTAGGTAAAAAAAATAAACTAAAAATGACTTTATAGTTAATAAATGATATAAGAAGTCAAAGAGCGTCCTCCAAAGTTTATTTACGCCGCAGTGTACTGCTTTTTAAGCGCTATCACGCCATAAAACTATAGAGTCATTTTTAGTTTATTTTTTGAGAGTGGTTTGATTGCTTTGTGTTTAAGACACTTTTTTTTCTAGAACCGCAAACGGGAGCTAGAGAAGTAGTTTTTCAAGAATTGCCAAGGCACTTACCAGTAATGAAATGCCCCACCGTCGCTTACCAGACACGGGGCGAAAAGCGTTAAAGATATAGTCACCTAGCCACAATATCCTTGATACGGTGAGGCAGCGCGCAGAAAGGGAATTTCCCCCATGAGCGACTGTTGAACATTTCTAAATTGCAATCGTCGGGTGCAAAAAAGCGCTTTCCAAGCGCTGCTGCAATCGCGTATATCGCAGTTGGCCGTCACTAGAACGCAAAGCCTTGGATATCGCTTTCTTGGAACCAACGACAATCGCTAACTGCTTGGCACAAGTTAATGCTGTGTACAACTGTTTACGAGACAACATCATATAAGGCTGCGTATAAATTGGCAGAATTACTACCGGATATTCTGAAACCTGGCTTTGATGAATGGTGAAGCTCCAGGCGAGGGCAATTTGATTTAAGTCTGCTCTGGTTCTAACGACAGTATGCTTACCATACTGCACAGTAACTTCCATCTCTTCAGGATCAATGGCCTTGATAATTCCGAAGTCGCCATTAAAAATTTCGTGATTATAATCATTAGTCAGTTGAATGATCCGATCGCCTTCTCGTAATAAATTCCCGCCCCTGGTAATCTCTACTTTGTCGGGACTGGGCGGATTAATCAACTGCTGCAATACGGTATTGAGGTTACGAGTCCCAAGCAAACCCCGCGACATGGGGCAAAGCACTTGCACATCAGTAGCTAGATTGTAACCCAGGCGGGGAATCAAGTCTGTAATGATTTCGGATATTGCTTTAACACCATGTTTGGGGTGATGACCGCCGCCATGCCACAGACACTCAGACACGGGATTATCGGAAATCGGTTCAATAGTGGGAAACTGGCTTCGGTTAATTTGGTGAGCAGAGGTGATAATTGCGCTCTGTTGGGCTTGCCTAAATACCTTGGTCAACCGCACCACGGGAACGTGACCAGAATTAATCAAGTCAGCAAGGATTTGACCCGGACCCACAGAGGGTAACTGGTCAATGTCACCCACTAGCAGTAGTTGGGAACCGTATTGTATCGCCTTTACCAAAGAAGATGCCAGAAACAAATCAAGCATACTAGCTTCTAGCGCGACAATTGCGGTATGGGGTAAAGGGTTTTGATTATCGCGTAAGAAGCCCATTGTCTTTGGGTCAAATTCCAACAAGCAGTGTATCGTCTTGGCTTCGAGTTGTGTGATTTCACTCAGGCGTTGAGCAGCGCGTCCAGTTGGCGCAGCTAAGGCGATAGATTTGCCCATTGCTTTCCACAGAGAGATTATGGTCTGGGTGGTGAAAGTTTTACCGCAACCGGGGCCACCAGTCAGAATCATTACCCTTGAATATGCAGCCATTTCTACCGCTAGCCGTTGCTGTGGTGAAAGTTTGATTTTACGACTCTTGGTGAAGCGCTCAATCCAGGCGCGAACACGAGGCATATCTTGTGCAACTGGTTGGCAAAATCTAGATTGTATTAATTGAGCAAGGTTCTGTTCGGTGTGAAAGTAGGTTGGTAGATAACATAGCAGCGTTTGGTCTTCGCTTTTCTCGCGGATTAAGTCATCCTTGAGTGCCATGTCTTTGATAATATCAGCGAGGGCATCTTCTTCGGGTGTGTGATCTGCTGTAGTCAGCAGTTTGATCACATTCTCAATGAGTTTTGGCTGGGGTAAATAGCAATGCCCATCGGCAGCAGCTTCGTTCAAAACATAAATTAAACCAGCACGGTAACGGAACTGACTATCAGGCGTAACTCCTAAATTAAAGGCAATTTTATCAGTTCTCAGAAAATCAATACCGTAGATGTCAGCAGCTAACTGGTAGGGATTGCTGGTGAGAGTAGCGAGTGCTTCATCCTTGTACTGCCTGTAAATTTTGACTGCATAAGTAGTAGAAACGCCATGACTGTGGAGAAATAGCATTAAATAGATGTAAGAGATGTAAGAAAATAAAATAAAAATAAGTTGATAGCTAAATAAAGATATTTTGAATTGAAGCAGAGACTTCATATTTGGGTTATGCCATCGGCGACGGCGACCCGGACGCGAACAATCCCACAAACTATCGAGTTTGCCCCAGTACCAGCGATGAATTGTGTCGCGTACAGTCTGTGGATGCCATTTTAAGTATTGTGCGATCTTTAGCACTGTCCATCCAGCGGCTGATAATCGTAGTACAGTGGCACGACTTTGAGTTCTTGGTGGTATACCTTTTGCTTGAGTGAGTGCTAGTAGGGCTTGATCTTCTATTGGTGACAGGTCAACTTTTAAAGGCGCTGGCATCTTGGTCAGGGGTAAAAATATTTACGACTAAAAGAGATTATCCCAACTTGATGTGCCATTTTACTTTATCGAATTCTATTTACGAACGCCAAGATGCTCCCTAATGGGCGAAGGAACTTTAGGTGATTGCGAGTTAGTTTATGATGTCGTAAATTACACAGTTAAAAATAGAAGTTTAACATGGAATGAAATTCCTGTGCTGTATCATGATACTTATCTAGGTAAAAAATAAGTTGATGGTAGGTTCATTTAGCCTATTTACCTAGATGAGTATAATGCAGAAAGTTTTACTGTATAGCGGTGCCTACAGTAATTATAATTGCGTAAACTAAAGTGTTTTAGATTACAAAGATACAGTTATACCGAGGGCATAAGGGAAGGCACAGACATCGTTTGGGATGGTGGTCTGCAAATTCCCGCTCCTTTTAACACTCTCGATCTTGGCTCATATAAAGAATTAGTTTTTGAGAATCATAATTAAGTTTTTGCCGACCATTGGTCGGCAAATTGCGATGCCGCTCAACCAAGGGGATTGTGTGGGAAATTAACGAAAATACGTAATTATGTCATCTAGGAAGTTAGTCGGGAGTATCCAAATGTTTTTTCAAAGTGTAGGGGCAATCAGGAGTTTTGATTCCACTGGCGTAAGGTAATTTATAGGATGCCCAGATTTGCCACCGCAAAACATCAACTCCAATAGTTGAACTACCGAATTGTACTCGACAGTCTTTGTCTGGGTTTTGTATAACATTTTTGATGATGGTATTTATCGCTTCTATTTTGAGATTATTCGGTATGCCCATTAGTAGTTTTGTAAGCCACTGTTTGATTTGTGGTGATTGTAGCCAGTCTTTGATTTGGTCATCAGTAGGAGTTAGGCGATTGACTAATAGCGTGGAATTTTCGTTATCTTTATTAACTTGACTTGTAAGCTGAAATAGCTGCTGAAAATTAGCATCTGTGTTGGACATAAAAACAATTGCTTAAAAGAGAATATTTATATTATAGATAAGTTGGATAAACCCTATAACAGCTAAGATTTTTTATAAAAATATTAAGATAAGCAAATATAAAACTTGATTTATCTCTCCAAAGGAAATTATAAAGAATTGACTAACTAATTATGTTATAAATATTAAATAAGTTCTTTATGCAAGTAT
>NZ_JAAGOG010000302.1:0-7411 GCF_010747425.1 Nostoc sp. UIC 10630 | reverse complement strand
GTCAATGCCCCAAGCTACAAGAGTAATGTTTTAGAGTCGCCTGAGCTTTCAGGGGAAGCGGCTGATTCAATCAGACCTGCTTCAATAGTTCAAGGTCAGGCTTCGTCTCAAGAATTGGATGCGATTTTTGGGGGAGATTGAGCGAACAATATCTGAACAATAGCCGCCGCAGTTGTAGCTGTTAACTGTTAGGCGGCTTTTGTAGTCGCTATGTATTTTATTGGTAGTAATTTTGAGGGCTATTTTTTTCTTTTTCAGTTTTGGCTCAAAAAAACTGGCCAAACTTTTTGGCGTACTGTGCGTCAAAAAAAGATGGATTACAAAGTTTATGCGCTAATTAGCGTGTTTAAAACTCGTTGGCAAATATGGGGATAAATCGGGTGACTTTTGGGAATTATTGGGAATTATTGAGCTAATGAGAATTTGGTGACTGGAAGATGTTGAAGAGGTAAAAAAATCAGGGATGAATTTGAATTTGCGTTCTGTAGGATTGGGATATATTGAGTTTAATTGGTGAGAATTGGTGACAATCAAGAATTTGGGCGATTTTAGGTGTCATGCACAAAACAGCAAAATTAAAGCACAATTGTAATCTTTCACAAGATTTATTTACAAAGGCTGAAAGCATTACGGTATGGGCGTTTTCGCCTTTTCGGAATAATTCTTAATAAGGGGTCAAAAACGGGGTAAATTTTTGTAGATTTAATGTTGAGTCTTGGTTCTGTTTCAAGGAGAATGCTCAACGTTTACTTTGAAAGTGATCTAACTACGATAGCCGAGCGATCGCGCATCTTGTGGTCAACCTAATCCAAGATAGAATCAGGAACGAAAAAATTAAATTGATGATGAGCCAGGGGTAAGCGATGGAAGCCAAAAGCGAAGTGACAATAAAATTTAGTGGCTCACTACGGGGGTAAACGACCAACCGTACAGAAAGTTACGCTAATGCTGAAAGTCTTGCTGGACAAGCATTTTGCAAATCACTTTTTTTTGACCTCAATCATTGTGTCCAGCGTACATTCGGTCTACTACACTCCTTCAATATACAAGCGTAACTTTCTGCACGGTTGCTCATTTCACCCCTATACATAGTTGTAGACAGCTTGTCTACGTTGCCTAAACTTAAAGATTTTCTTGCGAATATCCCCGTTCTGGTGGCACATGACGGTGATGAATATGGCTTGGAATTAGCCGCAGCTATACAAAAAGAACTGCCCCATTCCCAGCCAGTAACCGCGCCTGATGATATGGACTGGAATGACCTGCTGTTGAGGCATTTGTTACAGGATAGGTTAAGGCAACAGGAGTCTAAAAAGTCAGATTTGGAATTGTGAACGAAGAAGCCGTTTTGGAGCATTAAGTTTGGCATCGATATCGGCTCGAACTGGCTTAAGTTGCCCTGCTTTAAACATACAACACTGTCAAAACAGGGAAGAGAACTGGTATTTACTCATTAGGTGTGCTTGACAAAGCACCAAATCATCGAGGAGCCGTGTGAGGTTAACATCTCATGCACGGTTTTGTAGCCGAGTCAGGAGGGTGACTTCCTGGCTTCCTGGCTTAGGCATCCATCTAAGTCTTGGAGTTGAGCGATCTTTAGGAAGATTTCGTCATTCAGTAATTTAGAGAGCCAAGAGCATTTACTCTTTATTATGTCCTTCTTCTATTAGGCATCGTAGGTGAACGGTATCTTCTCCAAAAACGCCTCCAAATTAACAACAGTAAAATAGCAATAATAAATCCGCCCAGAGTATATATCCCTTTAGTAGCTGGCATTAACCACCAGGGTTCTTGTGTAGTTGTTGGTGGTGGCGTATCCAGTTTCAAGTTAGATAACTTGATCAGGATAGACCTAACGGGGTTATCGTTCTTTTCGGCTAATCCTGGTAGTGCTGCAACAAACGAGCCAAAAGCCCATCCTCCCGCTAGGAGAGTAACGAAATTTTGAAAGTAGCGATCTCGTTCGGCTTTTTCTACTTCCACTCGACTACGAACAGCGTTAATAGTATCTGATTGTAATTTTAAAAATCGCTCTGAAATTTCTGAATCTTTTGTTATTTGTAAGCGATATTTATCCTTCACTAATCTACTAAATTCTGTAAAAAATTTTAAATCTGTTATTAAATTTTCTTGAATACGGGTAGTTTTTTGTTTAATTCTCCCTAAACGTTTTTCATAGTTACTTAAATTAATATCAATCGTAGCAATTTGTAAATCAAAAAGAGTTAACTGTTTTGTATACTCATTGAGTGTATTTTGAATATTTACTAACATTTCGTATAGAGTGTTTAACTCACTGTATTTATTTCTTGTTTGCTCAATATAATCATTGCCAGCTTTAATTGTACGAAAATAAGTTTGCAAAGAAAGTTTTACTTGACGACTTTGATTATAAGCCCAAAGTATCTTGTGACGATAGTAAAATAACCGCATCCAATCAGCATAAAATTTCCCAGATAGATTTAAGGTGTTTTCGTCAGGATATATGATGATAATAAAGTGTTGATGAGCTTGGATCAACTCAAAAATATTCGCTCCCAAAAAATACCCTTGTCCTTCTAAATACTCTTCCCAATCTAAACCAGGCATAATAGATTCATAGCAAGCCTGAGCAATTTCTTTATGACTTTTGGTGTGAGAGGGAGGTAGCCATCCAGAAAGCATCCAAGTTGCGCCAATATTACCTGTTTGGCCATTTAATATTTGCTCAATTTCAGATTTAACATTTGCAAAGCAATTAGTTGGTTGAACATCAACTTTATTCTTTAAAGCACAGTCTATCAGTAATCCATAACTATCATCAAGTAGCACAGGATAAAAATAACCATCATATTGCTGATTTTGAGATTTGAACTGTGCAGATATATTCTTCAACAGATGTACATACTCACTTACTAAATCATGGTTGTTTTCTATAAATAATGAGGAATCCACATAACCATAAAATTTATTATAAAAAAACTGTTGATTTTGCTCAATTTCTTTTTGAGTATCGCCTAAGCTATACTTCAAGTCATAGAGGAACAAGTCAATTGTAGGATTTATAATTTCGGTCATTCCATGAATTATTGAGATTTTTGCTTTAATTATTTTCTTGTTAAAAAAGAGACTGTACCGTGGTCAAAAACACAAAAATAAATTAATTAGATATAAATATTATTTACCGCTAATATGTTGGTTTAAAAATTGCTGAAATTGTTCAAAACGGCTTAATTTTTTAGTAGTTTCCGAAGGGTTAGGAGTTAACATCACTCTAATAGCCATATTGGTGATTTCACTACTTTTTAAGTCTGAGGGGCTAACTTGTAGAGGCGCACGAGCTATTAGCTGAGTTTGCGGAGTGGGTGCAGCTTGTTCTAATTCAATCTCTGTGGGTAAGAATTCTTGAGGAATTTTATCACCTAAATTTTCTAATTTAAATTTAAAAAATTGAAATCTTTGGTTCAAAGCTTTGTTGGCTTGAATCATTTGTAATAAACGCGGCTCAATCAATCTCTCCCAAGCTTTTGGATTAGCAGCAAGCTGTTCCGCAGCAAAAGATAAGTCAGATTTTTCTGTATCACTCAGAGGTGTTGCTGAATCCCTTAATGCCAGCAACAACGATAATAAAGTATTGTTAATCTTTAGGGTAATCATTGTAAAAATTTATCAAATTTTTGTTAGTCATGAAGGTGTAAGGATAGAAGTAGGCTTACATCCTTCTAGTCAAAGTTTTAGTTATTAGTTTGCATCTCTATTTTACTAACTAAATTGGTTAGCGATCATGAAAAGAGAATCGCTAGTAATCGGCATTAATCGCTACCCTACCTTAATGGAAACACCAAGCGATAGCCCGCCACATCTCAAAGCAGCAGCAACTGATGCAGAAGCCATAGCCCAAGTTCTGGAAACTTACGGCAATTTCAATGTTCAGCGTTTACCCGCTTACAGCCAAGATGGAGTTTGGTGCGTAGCTCCGCAAAAGCTTGTGAAAAAGACGGACTTGGAAACAGCCCTTGTTCAACTTTTCAATCCCTCTGGATACGAAATTCCTGATACAGCGTTGGTGTTCTTTGCTGGTCATGGATTACGTAAAAATCAGGGAGGAGTCTTAGAAAGCTTTTTAGCTACCAGTGATACTTATCCAGTTGGAGGAGACTGGGGGCTTTCCTTGGATTGGTTACGCAAACTTTTACAATCTTCTCCAGTTCGACAGCAAATTGTTTGGTTAGATTGTTGTTATAGCGGAGAATTACTCAATTTCCATGAAGCAGATCCAGGGATTGTAGGTGGTCAGAATAGATGTTTAATTGCTGCTTCCCGCAGTTCTGAATTAGCTTATGAGGATTTTAGTGGTGAACATGGGGTTTTTAGCAAAGCGTTATTATCAGCACTTAAGCCAGAAAACAACCCTGAAGGTTGGATAACAAATTACTCCCTTGTTGACTCAATTAATGAATATCTACAAACAGGCCCTCAGCGTCCTATTTTTCACAATACTGGGGGAGAAATTATCCTGACCGGGAAAAAAGAAAAAATTCACCATGTTATCCGAGAGAAAGAAATATGCCCTTATAAGGGATTAGCAGCTTTTGAGTTTAATGATGAAGACCCCAAATATTTCTACGGGCGCACTACTTTAATTGACACCCTTTTAGACAAAGTAAGACAATCAAATTTTGTGGCGGTAATAGGGGCTTCTGGAAGTGGGAAATCTAGTTTGGTGAAGGCGGGTTTACTGCATCAATTGAAGTTGGGGCAACGATTAGGCGGTAGCAAACAATGGGTGAGCAAAATTTTTCGTCCCGGAGAGCATCCCCTGAATAACTTAGCCAGAGTTTTTATAAAAAATATAAATTTACGACAAATTCAGGAGACTTGCATACAAACTGATAATGCTCAATCTCAGCTAGAAACAGCTATCCAATTCATTAACCAAGGTGCGATAGGATTAACCGCATTAGTCGAAACTACATTGCAAACTGTTCCTTTGCAAACCCCTATTTCTCATGGCTTTATTCTCGTCATTGATCAATTTGAAGAAGTTTTTACTCTCTGTCAGGATAAACAGGAACGACAAAAGTTTTTTGAGTACGTATTGGGAGCATTGAATAATCCGCATCTGACTGTGGTAATGACGATGCGGGCAGATTTTTTTGGTAAATGTGCTGAACAAGAATATGCAGGACTAGCGCAGAAAATTCAAGAAAATCTGGTCACTGTCACCCCAATGAATCAGCAAGAATTGACAGAAGCCATTACCAAACCTGCCGATTTAGTTGGATTGGAACTCCAACGGGAACTGGTAGAACAAATGCTGGCAGATGTAGCAGGTCGAAGTAGTTTACCTCTATTGCAATATACCTTAACTGAATTATGGCGTAAGCGCGAGGTTAATCGCTTAACCTTAGCAGAATACACTCGGCTCGGTGGAGTCAAAGGCACACTGCAAAGACGAGCGGATGAAATTTATGAGGCTCTTGAAGCGAAAACAGAACAACTGGTTGCCAAACGGATATTTATAGAGTTAACCCAGTTAGGAGAGGGAACAGAAGATACTTGCAGACAGGTGTCGAAAGCCGATTTAGTCAATGCTCAACAATCAGCAGTAGTAGTAGAACAAGTGCTAATGAAATTGACAGATGCCAGATTAGTAGTGACATCGGAACTACAAGCACGAGGAGAAAGTGAAAATACAGTAACAGTGGTGGATGTAGCTCATGAAGCATTGATTCGTCATTGGCCGAGACTGCGTTCTTGGGTGAGTGAAAACCGAGAAGCAATTCATCTTGAGCGCAAAATTGAAACAGCAGCCCAAGAGTGGTTAAAAAATGGCAAGAACAAGGATGATTTACTGCGGGGGTTAAAATTAGCGCAGGCAGAAGATTTTTTGAAAAGTCACGCTGACAGATTTCCTCTCAGCAGTTTGGCACAGGAATTGATTAAAGATAGCCGAGCTGAACATGATGAGCAGACGCGACAAGAGCAAAAACGCCGACAGCGAGAGCTACAACAGGAAAGAAAAGCCCGCCAAGCCGCTCAAACTAGAACTTTAGTGGCGCTGGCTTCAACATTTTTTGTGACGATAGCGGCAATTTTTGCTGTTGAAAAGTGGAAAGAAGCCCAACAGCAGTTTAATATTGCTCAAATGCAAAATAAGAATCTAAGCGCCACACTATCTTTAAATTCAAATTCCCAGCTAGATGCGCTCGTTGCTAACGTGGCAGCTGGAAAGCAGCTGCATAAACTCGAACAATTAATGAAAGTGACAGTAGATCCAGTGACTAAAATACCGATTGTAGCGAACTTGCGATACATAGTTGGTAAGATAACAGAGCAAAACCGTCTCATAGCTCATAAAAGTGAAGTTAATAGTGTAGCTTTTAGCCCAGACGGCAAGATGATTGCCTCTGCTAGTTGGGACAAAACTGTAAAATTATGGCGCACAGATGGTAGCTTAATTCACACCTTTATTGGGCATAAGGAAAAAGTTAATAGTGTGGCTTTTAGCCCAGACGGCAAGATGATTGCCTCTGCTAGTTGGGACAAAACTGTAAAATTATGGCGCACAGATGGTAGCTTAATTCACACCTTTATTGGGCATAAGGAAAAAGTTAATAGTGTGGCTTTTAGCCCAGACGGCAAGATGATTGCCTCTGCTAGTTGGGACAAAACTGTAAAATTATGGCGCACAGATGGTAGCTTAATTCACACCTTTATTGGGCATAATGATTGGGTTAAATATGTCGCCTTCAGCTCAAATGGCAAGATAATTGCTTCTAGCGGTCAAGACTTGACTATTAAATTATGGCGCACAGATGGCAATTTCATTACTACTTTTGAGGGGCATAAAAATACAATTAATGGTCTTAGCTTTAGCCCAGACAGCAAGACTATTGCCTCTGCTAGTTGGGATAATACTGTAAAACTCTGGCATATTGATAAGACTTTAGTGACTGACTTTATTGGGCATAGTAACTCAGTGTATAGTTTAGCTTTCAGCCCAGATGGCAAAACGATTGCTTCGGGTAGCGGGGACAAGACTGTAAAACTCTGGCGTACTGATGGCACTTTGCTCAAAACTTTTACTGACCATACTAGTTCAGTTCATAGCGTGGCTTTTAGCCCAGATGGCAAAACGATTGCTTCGGGTAGCGGGGACAAGACTGTAAAACTCTGGCGTACTGATGGCACTTTGCTCAAAACTTTTACTGACCATACTAGTTCAGTTCATAGCGTGGCTTTTAGCCCAGATGGCAAAACGATTGCTTCGGGTAGCGGGGACAAGACTGTAAAACTCTGGCGTACTGATGGCACTTTGCTCAAAACTTTTACTGACCATACTAGTTCAGTTCATAGCGTGGCTTTTAGCCCAGATGGCAAAACGATTGCTTCGGGTAGCGGGGACAAGACTGTAAAACTCTGGCGTACT
>NZ_JAAGOG010000509.1:0-451 GCF_010747425.1 Nostoc sp. UIC 10630 | reverse complement strand
CAGTTAACGATGCGCCAACAGGTTCACCCACTGCGACGTTAAGCAACACACCAGAAGATACAGCCATTAATATTACTGCGGCTGACTTATTAGCAGGTTTTACGGATGTAGATGCGGGTGATACCCTTTCAGTTACCAATTTAACTGCCACTAACGGTGCATTGGTAAATAACAATAATGGGACTTATACCTTCACCCCAACTGCCAACTTTAATGGTCCAGTTAATCTGACCTACAATGTCACTGATGGCACAGCAACCTTAACTGGACAAACCCGCAGTTTCTCTGTCACCCCCGTTAACGATGCCCCTGTTGCTGTTGATGACAGTGTTTCCACATTCTTTGGTACTCCTGTCAACATCTCAGTTAGTAGCCTACTGGCAAATGATAGCGATGTTGATAGCACCGGACTCAGCATCACTGGTGTCAGCGGTGCTACCAACGGTACTGC
>NZ_JAAGOG010000301.1:0-7477 GCF_010747425.1 Nostoc sp. UIC 10630 | reverse complement strand
GCATATTCTTGAAAATAAATTTTTGATTGCTGTTAATTATATGGTAATTTACATTTTATGTTAATGACATGATATTAACTGCATACATTAATCACAATTAGCTTTGACAAACACAGAAATTATTGGAGGTTAATAACATGATGCTATTTGCTCATTAGTTAAGTATTTATATCAAGCAATACTACAGAGTAGTTAAAGATTGTTTATGATGAAATAAGAACTTTTGTATCGAGTTGATACTGACAACAAAAATCTGAACCCTAGCAAACAGGTTGTTTCACCATGTTCGCCCGCAAAATCCTAGTTGTTGAGGATGAAAAAATCATAGCCTCAAATATTAGAAAAAGTTTACAAAAATTAGGTTATTCCGTATCAGAAACTACTAAGTCTGGTGAAGAAGCAATAAAAAAGGTAGCAGAAACTCTTCCACATTTAGTATTAATTGATATCTGCCTAGCTGGGGAAATTGACGGTGTGAACGTAGCAGACATCATCCAGAATCACTTCCATGTACCTGTAGTATATTTAACAGAGTGTTCGGAATATAAAACATTATATGAAAACCAGCTAAGTGAGCCTTTTAATTACATAGTCAAACCATTTATTGAAAGTGATTTACATTTTGCGATTGAAATGGCTCTATACAAACATCAAAGCAAAAAAATATTATACGAAGAAAAACAAAGGCTGGCAGCAATTATTAATAGTATGAGCAGTGCAGTGATTGTGACTTATGCTGATGGTTGTATTCAAATGATGAATCCCATAGCAGAAATAATCACGGGCTGGAAGGAAAGTGAAGCGTTCGGTAAAGATTTAGTAGAAGTAGTTAACTTAGTTGACAAAGATGTAGGAGAAAAAATTGAAAACTTAGCCGCAGATGTAATCAAAACAGGTGAAATTTTGGATTTCCCAGAAAACTGTATACTGATTACCAAAGATGGCAAAGAGATAGCGATTGGGGATAAAGTTGCACCCATCCGCGATCGCAATGGTAATATCACTGGTGCAGTTTTAGTGTTTCAAGATATCACCAAACGCAAGCAGACAGAGGCACAATTGATCCGTAATGCGTTTTATGATGGGCTGACAGCATTACCAAATCGTGTTTTATTTCTAGACAGGCTCAGACAAACAATTGAGCGCAGCAAACGCAGAAGCGATTATTATTTTGCAGTTTTATTTTTGGATTTAGATGGTTTTAAAGATATTAACGATCGCTTTGGACATGGAATAGGGGATGAGTTTTTAGTAGCGATCGCTAGACGTTTAGAGTCCTGCTTACGTGGTGGTGATACTGTAGCCCGATTTGGTGGTGATGAGTTTACAGTTCTTTTAGAGGATATTAAAGACATTACCGACGCTACCAATGTTGCCAAACGGATTCAAGAATCGTTGCGATCGCCACTTAAGCTGAATGGATGTGAATTATCTACTACAGCTAGTATTGGTATTGCTTGGAATTTTAGTAGTTATGAGGAACCTGCAACTCTGCTACGGGATGCTGATATTGCTATGTACCGAGCTAAACGGCAGGGAAAAGCGACTTATGCCATATTTAGTTAATTAAGTAAGTAGGTCGGCGAAATTAAAGCTAACTGGCTAAGGCTGTCATTTGTCCTTTGTCATTGGTCATTAGTAAGGGTTTTAAGCCTATTTACGTTTTGCAACATAATGAGTTTTTTTTCACGCCAACTTATTTAAGTGGGTGTAAATATTCGTCGTTGGGATAAGGGTTTTAGCCTAGTTTATTTTTATTTACATACTTTGATTTTATTGTGCCAGCTTACTTAGTCCTTTATGCTGCCATTAAAATCAAAATCCTTTGATTTTTTTTCACAACTATTCTGAATGTCATGGAAAAAACTGAAAAACAGAAAATGCTCGCAGGCGAATTATACCTGGCGGAAGATCCAGAATTAGCTGCCGAAAATAAACGAGCTAGTCGTCTGTTGCGAAAGTACAATTCTACAACTGAAGAACAGCAAGAGCAACGGCAGCAAATTTTGCAAGAGTTATTTGGAAAGATAGGTGACAAAGTATCAATTGTGCCACCATTTCACTGTGATTATGGTAGTAATATTTTTGTCGGCGACAAATTGTATATGAACTATGGCTGTGTAATTTTAGACTGTAATACAGTTCACATTGGTGATAATGTATTATGCGCTCCTTATGTACAAATTTATACTGCTTATCATCCTGTAGAGCCAGAAATTCGCCTTTCTGGTAGAGAATTAGCTGCCCCAATAAACATTGGTAATAATGTCTGGATTGGTGGCAGTGCAATTATTTGTCCAGGTGTCACTATTGGCGATAACACAACCATTGGTGCTGGCAGTGTAGTTGTCAAAGATATACCTGAGAATGTTGTCGCTGCTGGTAATCCCTGCCGCGTCATTCGATATTTATCCTAGAGTTTAAAACTTGTATCCTCTGGCAATCCAATAGAGCCAGTCTGCGATCGCTTCTTGAGTTTCGCTGTCAGCATCAATGGCTGCTATTTCAGATAACTTTGCAGAATATACATCATCATCCTTACCATTAATGTAAGCTACTTCGACAAGCATATCTTTTAAACACTCATCATCTGGGGCCATTCCCAGCACTTCCACTTGTTTCTCCTCGGTAGAGCCTGATTTGCGTCCCTTCTTAGTCCATTTAGCCATAAAGGGAAAATTTAGAGTCTCTTCGAGGTAGTAGTACCAACCCATAGCTCGATCTTCTTTGTCTTCAGCATCTACAATGATCTCTGTTTTAATGCGATGCTCTCGGTTTTCGTCGGCTTCAACATTAGGCATAAGATAACGCTTTAGGTGTATAACATTTTGATAATATTACCAAAGTCTTGGCTAAGAATAATTTTTCTAAAAGATAGTTAAGTATATAGGGCTTACACATAATAGATCCCCCAAGCCCCTTTTTAAACAGCGCTTTGAGAGTTTCTCCCATTTTCAGAGAAGTTAGGGTGGATCGAGATTTTAGTTCTCAGTGCGTAATTCTTGGTATATCTAGGTTATACAAAAAACCGCTTGTTATTGACAAACGGTTTTCTAGTTATTGCACTCAATGAGGAACTTATTTGTTTCGCCAAGATGCCAAGTTCTTTAGTGGCAGTAAAGCGCGAAATTTTTAGAGGTTAAACAAGTCTCAAATCAGGATAATTTGCCAGTACATCATCAGATGTCAGCGTATCATTTTCAGCTTGTGGAGTCCAAAGTACTTCAATTGCCAGAAGTTTTTCGCTAGGGATACTACCAATTTGGCGCAAGGCTTGACGCAAATCATCAGCACTGTTAATCGCTGTGGGGATATCAAACTTGCCTAGTGTTGCCGCCAGCAAGGTGACGATAATGTATTCTCCAGGGCCTTCAGTAAATAGGCGGGTGGGGTTGTCTAGTTCACCAGCCTGGGGTAAAGCTTCTTTGGCAAGGGCTGCTTTTAGCTGGTTGTTGACGTTAGAAAGAGTTTCTTCGCTAAACTTGCTCCGTTCTGCCAGTGACAGCCGATTAAACTGACTTTCAGCTGAATTTAAACTGGCTTGTTGAGTGCCACCACCTGCATATACAAAGTATTCGGGATGGCGGAGTAAAGCTAGGCTGGCTTCTTGCAGAATTTCTGCTCTTCCCTCTGGGGTATTAGTATCAGCAGTTTCAGCAATGTGGTTGAGTTCATTTTGCAATTCACGGGCTTGAGCTAACAAACCTACTTGCAAACGAGTTACAGAAACAGGAGAGTTACTGCTGTAATCTGCTTCTGGTGTTTCACCGCCTGAGACACGGCGGAAAGTTTGCAATAAGAAATTAGCGATCGCAAAGAAAATTAAGATGCTAAATAGACCACCAAATCCTCCCCCAATACCCCAGAAAGGAAGTAGGAAGGGAAAGCCAAAACCACCACCAAAACCGCCACCAGGATAGTATCCGCCCCCGCCGGGAGGTGCATAAGTGCGCGGTGTATAGGTGCGGCTGGAAGGCGCTCTAAAAGAGCCACCACCGATTCGACCCCCACTGCGGGCCGCTAATGCTCCATCGGCGTGGCTAAGAACCAAAGTTAACACCAGTCCTAACGCTAAGAAGGTTTTTAACAGTGGTTTGCTGATTTGTTGTAGTTTTTTACGCATAATACAATCGCTTGGAAAACAGAATTTTTATGATTTATCTCCATGCTGGTAGGAGTTTTGCGGTTATGTCACTAACGC
This sequence comes from Nostoc sp. UIC 10630, assembly GCF_010747425.1. NCBI lineage: Bacteria > Bacillati > Cyanobacteriota > Cyanophyceae > Nostocales > Nostocaceae > Nostoc > Nostoc sp. UIC 10630. The sequence goes on along the minus strand of NZ_JAAGOG010000301.1, from coordinate 3,276 downwards.
CAGTCCGTAACAAGCAAGCTTTGTAGCATTCACTTTTAAAGGCTACATATTCAATCTACCGCGTCTTATCTGGCGTATGCAGCGATCGCAGGGGGGATTTCTCGACTGGGGAACCGTACCTTAAGATATGTTCATCATCACAGAAATTTGTGATGTCTACGACGGGCTACGCCTACGGGCAATTTTGGCTATGTTTTAGACTGGGCACTTCGACGCTACAGTTTTGGATTATACAGATGTTTCTCATTTCTCATGATTATTTTGACTAATTTTTTAATACTTCACCCTACTTGTTTTGTCAGAATCTAAAAGGATATCTCTCTATTTCAAGTAATATAAAGGACGGATATAGACCTGATTCTTACGTATGCATGGTAGTGTTAAAAGTGGACGTGATGCTTATCAGCAGCACTAAGCAGACACAGATAGTTATGAAATACTTATCTAAACTTTTGGCATTTTGGCACGCCAGTCTAGACTATTCAAGATAGTCTAGTGAACGTAGGTAAGTTTCGTAATTTTTGCAACAGTTCTTCAGTGAGAAATTTGACTACATTGGACTACAAGTGCTAGATTTTATTTTATTGTCCATCATGCACAAAAATTCTCTAATGTTGAGAGTTTTGCCGCAAAAATAAAATCAACACAATAAAAAAACAATCTTGTTGGCTAATCTTCTAAAATAGCCTTCAGTTTTGTCTACCAGATTCGTTTTAAAAGAAATAAAATAATAATTATGGCTTGGAAAGTAATCCTAATTGTAAATAAATTCAAAATTATTTGAAGTAAATTTATCAACTTGGTTATGGAACATATTTCTCAACTAACAGCCGACATCAGAGACAAAGCTGCATACCCAGATATCCTAGTCATATCCCGGATATTCTTACCGAAAGAAGCTGTAATTGGAGAATATATGTATAATCGTTGTCTCCAAGATCCTGAACGAGTTATTGTGCTGGCGGCTAGTTGCTCAGGAGATAAAGTATTTGATGAAGGTCAACAATTTCCAGTATATCGCTGGTTTTATCCTAGATACTGGCGTAGTGGCTTTGTAGGAAATATCCTAAAGCCTTTTGTCAATATTGTCTGTTCATTTGTGCTAGCAATCAAACTCTATTTTCGCTATCACTACCGTTATATAGAGTGGGGACACGGCTATGATTTTCCTTCACTGTTGCTATTGAGCTATTTCTTACCTATTCGCTTTTTTATCTATCTGCACGGTAATGATTTTCTTTGTACTTTACACAATCCCGTACTGCGATCGCTATTTAAATTGACACTTCATAGAGCCGAAGGTATTGTTTGTAACAGTTCTTACACGCAAGACTACCTCAGAACTGCTTTACGATTAGATACGCCTACTTACGTTATTAACCCAATAATCAGACCAGAAAAATTTGGTAACAATGTCGGGAGTCCCAGTAGCCTTGATGATTTGCGTGTTCGGGTGCGTCAGGCATACAACATTCCCGATTCAGCAATAGTTATTCTCTCTATAGGAAGGCTAGTAAAACATAAGGCTTTCGACCGAGTAATTGATAATATCCCACTGTTGCTAACCTTTGGGGTCGATGTCCACTATATAATCTGCGGTGAAGGGCCAAGTGAATCAGAACTGAAATCTCTGGTGCATCGTTTGCGGGTAGATAAGTGCGTCCACTTTGCTGGATATGTGCCAGAGCGTGAATTAGCAGGTTATTATGCAGCTTGCGACATATTTGCCATGCTGACTTTATTAGATACTAAACCTAATAATATGGAAGGTTTTGGTATGGTTTATTTAGAAGCAAGTTACTTCGGTAAGCCGATCATTGCCCCTCGCTTAGGCGGTGTTCTAGACACAGTTCAGCATGAAGAAAATGGGATATTGGTTAATCCAAATTCTGGTTATGAAGTTTTTCAAGCTTTCAATCGGTTGTGCAAAGATCAACAGCTACGTGAGCAACTTGGCCGCAAAGGTAAAGAATTAGCCAAGCGTAGAACTCTTCATCGATCGCTTTACAAATCAGAGGGGAAAAACCCGATTTTGTGAGATGAATGCAGATGGAGTGGGGATGCACAGATGTTCATCTCCCCGCAAATGAGCAAGATTGCATTGTAAAATCTCCCTTGTGATTTTATTAAATATGCAATGAAAAATATCTTGTTTGGTATGTGGCAATCTCTTCGGCATTACCGAAGGCAAGCTGTTATATTTACAATTCTTGGATGTGTTGCTCTATTGAGTGTAATTAGCTTCCAAACAATGCCTATTCTGGCTCAACCAGCTTCAACCTCATCTGAACGTCCTGCTATGAAAGCGCCAAATTTTGGGCGACACTTTCAAGAATTTGGGCGTGAAGGCTCAATCTTGATTTACGACTCAAAAAATAACCGCACCTATGAACACAATCCTAAACGTAATACAACTGCGATCGCTCCAGCTTCGACATTCAAAATTTTTAACGCGCTGGTGGCATTAGAAACAGGTGTAATTCCTGATGATGTGGCAGTTCTCACTTGGGATGGAATTCATCGAGATATCGATGCTTGGAATCATGATACGAATTTGCGTCAAGCCTTTAAAGATTCAACAGTTTGGTTCTATCAAGTACTAGCACGTAAGGCTGGATATGAACGGATGCAGCAATTTATTAACAAAGTAAGTTACGGAAATCGTCAAATTGGCACCGCCGCAGACATTGATCGTTTTTGGCTAGAACAGCAGCTATTGCAAATTACACCCCAAGAGCAAATTAAGTTTTTGCAACGGTTGTATCAAGGTGATTTACCTTTCTCCCAACGGACAATAAATCTTGTCAAAGACATTATGGTACGCGAACAAACTTCAGACTACACACTGCGGGGAAAGACGGGATGGTTAACGAGTACCAAACCAAACGTTGGTTGGTTTGTGGGTTATTTAGAACAAAACAAAAACGTCTACTTTTTCGCAACAACCCTTGATATGTATAAACCAGAGGATGCACCCGTCCGCATCGAGATTACACGACGCAGCCTGAAAGATTTGGGCTTGCTGGCTCACATCAACTAACCACCACCAACAATAGTTACCACTTCTAAGCGATCGCCTGGCTGCAATTTTGTTTGTGGCCAAAACTGACGATGTAAAATTTCGCCGTTATACTCCACAGCCACCAAGCGCGGGTTAAAACCCAACTCTTGGAGCAAATTGGGTAAAGAAGTTTGAAATGAGCAGCTATGGGTTTCCCCATTTACCTGAATCGTAATCTCATTAGACATAAATGTGGGAATGGGGAATGGGGAGTG
>NZ_JAAGOG010000300.1:0-7528 GCF_010747425.1 Nostoc sp. UIC 10630 | reverse complement strand
CAGTCTGTATATCTAGTTCATGCTGTTTCTCTTAACTCATAACGAGCAAAATTGCTGCGTGAACAGCTATTATGCAATGCCGGAATCCCCTTCTGACAACCGCAGATATGCGAAAGCGTTTTGACGTTAAAAGTTTTACAATCTATTTATCAAGAAATTTTGTGCTTTAACTGAAGCTATCTGAGACTAAAGATTGATTTCTCAATTATTTTCCACTAATAAGATTAAAAAATCACTACATTTTTGTAGATAAAAAATCATATAATTTTTCAATTGTTACCATGTCCAACAGTGTTTTACCTCAAAAGGATTCTCAACAAGAAATAACATCCCAAATCAGAACAGTACAAGAGTTCCTTGCTGGTGGACTAGATCCAGATGTCTTTGACTGGCAAGAAGTTTGGTATCCTGTTTGTTACATTGAAGACTTAAACAAATCTCAAGCAACTCGCTTCACCTTGTTAGAGCAAGATATTGTTATATGGTGGGACCAAAAAGAACAGACATGGCGAGCGTTTATAGATCAATGCCCACATCGATTAGCACCACTTTCGGAAGGCAGAATTAATCACGAGGGATTGTTGGAATGTCCCTATCATGGTTGGGCTTTTTCAGGAACAGGGCAGTGTGAGCGCATACCACAGCAAACACAAACAACAAAAGCAGAAGTTTCTCAACGGGCTTGTGTAGCAACATTAGCAACCACAGTTCGTCAACAAATGTTGTTTGTCTATCCTGGTCGAGCAGAGAATGCAGCTAAAACTAAAGTCCCGATTGTTGAACCATTAGAACAAGACCCAGATGGTTGGATTTACCTTAACACCTTTAGAGATGTACCTTATGATGCTCTAACATTAATGGAAAACGTTCTTGACACCAGCCATATTCCCTACACACATCACCGCACTGTCGGCAATCGGGCAAATGCGTCTCCAATAGATTTAGAGATTATGGAATCAGGAAAGTGGGGGTTTAAAGGAACTTGGGCACAAGGGCCACGCAAAGGAACTTTAGGGCGGCAGGATACTACGTTTATTGCCCCCGGATTGATGTGGCACGACCTCACCTCCAAGCAGTATGGCAGAACATTAACAGTGGTCTATGCAACTCCTATTCGTAAAGGAGAATGTCGATTATTTGCCCAGTTTCCCTTCAAATTCTCATCCAAATTACCAGGGTTATTCCTCAGGGTGACTCCGCGCTGGTATTCTCATATTGGTCAAAATCGCGTACTCGAAGACGATCAGATTTTTTTACATTACCAAGAACGCTATTTTGAGAAACTTGGTGGTAGTGCCAACTTTACTAAAGCTTTTTATTTACCAACCAAAGCAGATCTTTTTGTATCTGAGTTACGTTCTTGGGTAAAGCAATACAAGGCTGAACCATTTAAATCAGAGTGTCTACCACCACCGCTACCAAAAGAAGTATTACTTGACAGGTATCATTCCCACACAAAAAAATGTGCCAGTTGTAGACCTGCTTTAACTCAATTACAGCGATTGAGAGTAGGAGTAGCAGTGGTAGCAGCCTTAATTTGGGGGTTTCTTCCTTTATTAATGTTGATTCAGAATCCGATTTCTATCATTAGTGTTATTGTTTTAACCCTAGTTATGATATTTAGTGTTTTGATTTGGCTTGGTTTGGGCAAGTTAGAGCAACAGTTTTATCAAGGAGGAGAAATTCCACCTAGAAATCTGCCAGAGAAAAATTAGCAAAATTTTCGTTAGTTAATAGGTGTAGATAAATGCGATTAGCCCTAGCAGTTAAGAAACCATAAAATTTAGTGTTTTTCCTTATAGGATTGTATCAAGTTAATCTTGAGCTATACCTTTGAGTGGTCAACAAATATTTAGACGAAATGTGTTACGTAGGTGCGATAAGCTCTCGCTTAAGCCTTCTCTTATGAGGCGCTACGCTCTCGCAACCTTTCTCCGTTCGCGTAGCGTTCCCCAGGAAAGGAGTACGGCGATCGCATATCCTTAACAACACAAAACTTAACCGTGCCGTGCTAATTGCGGTTTAGAAGCAGAAATTTCCTCAAACCGTAGCAGTAACCTATTCCCCTGGTCATCTCTGCAATCGTAGAACATACCCAAGCTATGACCATCCACAATACCGCGAACTGTAACCCGCTTGCCATATTGCGGCATTCTAGATTCGCTAACGTAAACCTTCTGCCAATTTTAAAGGTAGTTTCGTTCTGCATCGTGCATTTGTACTACTGTGCTAGCGGATGCAGAAACTCAAAGTGGCGGGGAATTCGGGGGAGAATCTGGGGTTTGACTTTTTGCAGGAGTGTTTGAATGATGACCCGGCGAAAGCAGATTGCGATCAAGAAGCTGTTGGTGAAGTTTCCGCAGTGGGGATTGGTGACGGCGGATGGGGTGTTGGTGAAGTGTGATGAGTAAAGTGTATTATGTCAACTACAAGCTAGACAAGTCAATTCAGATGCGCGGACAGTTTAAGGCTAAAGTAAGCAGAGGATGAAAATTTAGCACTTTCAGCTTATTTGGTGATTTGTGATCCTAAATTGTTGCTATTTATGACATATAAGCAGGAAATCATCAATTTTTACAATGCCAGAACCAATTATGATTACGATGTCACCCTCAATCGTGCAATTGCACTTTTTGACTACGTAACTCCAAGCCCTGGGCAATCCGTCTTAGATGTGGCGACAGGAACAGGAAATATTGCAATCACATCTGCTCAAAAAGTAGGTCCAAGTGGTTATGTGATTGGAATTGATATCGCAACAGAACTACTCAAGATTGCTCAACAGAAAATTCAAGCCGAAAACTTATCCAATGTTCGGCTAATTGAAGTTGATGCAGAAGCATATCAACCTGAAGCAGACAAGTTTGATGCGATCTATTGTTCTTACGCCATCGTGCTTTTTCCCAACATTCCTAAAATTCTCGAAAATTGGTATCGTTGTCTCAAGTTCGGTGGATTCATCGCATTTACCTGCTCGTCTGAAAATTCATATTTAGCATTGTCGATTGTAGAAGCTTGTGCAAAAAATGGAATCACACTGCCAAATCTACATGAACCATTGGGAACACCAGAGCGAATTAAACACCTATTAACTCAAGCCAAGTTTGACCAAATTGAAATTCATCCTCGACAGATGGGGACTTACCTGAGCATAGAAGAAGCACAAAGCAGATGGAATGGGCAATTCTGGCTACATATCGATAATCCGTTACGGGAATTAACACCTCCAAAAATTTGCCAGATCAAAGCCAGCTATGATGAAGAGATCGCGGCACTAGAAACTGAGCAAGGTGTATGGTATGAGGAGTTAATTTACTACGTTGTTGCTCGTAAAACATAGCAGTTTCGGCTCAATAGGTAGATTCAGCGCACGCTGAGGCGGTGTTGGGAGAATGTACCGGGTGCGATGGCGCAAGCGCCCAGCGTAGCTGATCGCTTATTTGAAGGAGGTGTTACGAACTTGGCAAGGGGTAAAGTCACCGAAGTCCGTATTTGTGGCTGCTTGTAAGGAGGGGAAAAAACCGGAGTCCACGTAGGTAAAATCTGCTGTAAAGGATTGGTCTGAGTGCGCGAGGCGGCAGAGGATTGTAATTGCAATGTCAGGTAGTGTGATATTTACGCCAGAAGGTGAGGCGGTGGTGTTGCAAGAGATGATGCCGCAGTATCCGATGTGCGCGAAACTTCCGCTTTTTCAGCGATTACAAAGCATCTGTGCGATGTATGGATTCAATCAACTCCTCAACTTCTTCTTCGTCCAGACATTGTTTCACTTGGGTGCTGAACCACTCAAATTCTTCCGGTTCTGTATCCGTGACTCGGTAGACGAGTAATGTTCCTGCAACGCGGGCAAGAGTAAGAGGTGATGGGGAAACGTAGCTCAGTAGATCGCACGCATTCTGGTATATTTCCATGACTGATAATTCGGACAAAGGAGATCCCAACTGAGCAGAAAGCTGTTTTAGATTCTCCTGAATAGATGAATGGAAGTCTGGATCTTCGGGATGGGAAAGAGGGTTACTCATAATTGTCGTTCAAATGCCATTGGATTGGGACTGGAAACAATGTGTTAAAGTAAGTTACTCTTTTGGATTAGCTCGTAGACATCGTTTCTGTCTGGCTGTTCATTTGGCTGTCAGCGTTGCTGCTGTTTACGCTCTAGCAACTCCAAGGAAACATAAACGTTCATTTCAAAACCTTGTTCTGTTGCTTTGCGTCTAAGTTTTGTAGCCTCCTGATGACTTTCTAGCATTGTGGCACAAACTTCACACCAGTAAATGCTTTGAGATTTAAAAGCTGTAGTGGTGACGGTCATTTATTGGCAAACTAATCCTCTAGCGGGAATGACTTTATCACTTTCTTGTGTATGGTTAACTGTCGTTGCTGTAGTATTTAGAATTTGGCAATTAAATGGCTCGGAGCAATTGTATCCTTTAAAATTAACACCTGTGGAGAAATAAATATCCAAAATTCACCAAGACAAGAAAGCAAGGAAAAATATCAATTGACTTTTGAGTACCGCATTCAACATATATAAAAAACGGTAGAGAGATTAAGAATCTACCGTTTTTTATATATGTTGAATTTGAGACTTAATTAAATGAAAGTAGCACTCTTCTAGCGTTGTCAATACTTCCTCGCCTATAACTGGTTCTAGAGTTTTTTTAGAAGGAAAGGTAAAAGTATTACCATTGTGAATGACTTGTCGTATCTCTTCACATATTGGGTATTTACCTACCCCACTCAACTTTACCCAAGCTTTAGATCCGGTGAGTGCAACTCCCTAGCTGGTTACGAAGGCTTATACTGCTGGCAGAGAATTTGACCCTTAAAAACTTTTCAAACACCCTCTAAGCAGTAACTAATACCTTTAATTCCTCAGTTTTTAATCTTGGCCCATAGGATGTAACAATCTTAGAAGCTGCGGCCGATGCCAATTTTCCGGCTTCTTCATAGCTCATACCTTGGGTAATTCCATAGAGGAAAGCTCCTGCATACATATCTCCTGCTCCCACTGTATCTACAGCTTTTACTTGAGGTGCTGTGATTTCGATTAATTTCTGACCATCAAATACTACTGAACCCTTGGCACCACGAGTAATGGCAAATTTCTTACTCAGGGTTTTTAGTTTGTCTACAGCTACTTGAAAATCTTCTGTATCTGCTAGTTCTAATGCTTCAGTTTCATTAGCAAAAATCAAGTCTAAACCAGTCCCAATAATATCTAATAAACCATCTTTAAAAAATTTCACCATATTGTAATCAGATAGGGACATGGTGGTTTTTACTCCCGCTTTTTCAGCTATTTCTCTAGCCTTTATAGCTGCTTCTTTTCCTGTGGGAGAAGTTACTAAATATCCTTCGATATATACATATTCTGAATCAGCAATTGCTGATGATACTAATTCTTGTGTAGAAAATTTTTCAGTAATTCCCAAAAATGTATTCATGGTGCGATCTGCATCGGGAGTTACTAACACTAAACATTTACCTGTAATTCCTGATTGGCGGTCGCCATTTTTTAAGTTGGTATCTACCTGAGAATTGAGTAAATCTTTGATGTAAAAGTCTCCAAATTCATCATTAGCCACTTTGCAGGAATAAAAAGCTTTTCCTCCTAGTTGACTAATTGCCACCATTGTGTTCGCTGCTGACCCTCCACAACTCTTATGGCAATGAAGATTTTTGAGATTTTCCAAAATATGATTTTGACTATCTTCATCTATGAGTGTCATTACACCTTTATCAATCTTTAACTCTTGTAGTAACTCTGGAGATACTTCGTATTCTATATCTACTAAGGCATTACCGACACCATAAACATCATATTTCTTGCCCATTGTTTATCTCCGAGAATAATTTCTGTCTGACTCGAACAGAACTGATAATAACAGATAGATAACAGATAAGAGTTACTTGTCGATAATTTCGTAGACCCGCATTTTTTCAGTGTCTTTGGGCTATAGCAGTTTGATCTGTGCAAAGAAAATTATCTCCGAAAGCGGGTTGTTTATTTTCAAGCAGGACTTCTCGGTTCAGAGGTAATCACTCCTCGGAATCATTTATCGGTGTTTCAATGCTTATTACCGCAGATAAACGCTACAATAATGCGGCAATTTCAGCAGATAATTATGGTCATGTTGGATAAAAAAATAAATCTATATGCATAGACGAGCGCCCTTATATTTGTTTTTAGGAGTATTAACGAGTTCTAGCTGTTTGATCTTGAGTGTAGCAGCCCAAGTCCCATCTAATTCGCAGCAGTCCTCGACTCGGAGTGAAGCTGAAACTGCTAGTTGGTTTGAAGCCCATCGCGCCCAGCCAGCCGCTTTACGAGCATTTGTACAACGAATGCCGAAGGGTGGAGATATCCACAGTCATCTAAGCGGGGCTGTGTACGCAGAACACTATCTGGAGTGGGCTGCCACCGATGGGTATTGTGTGAATCCAAAGGCGGGGGCTTTAGTTGAACCATTAGCTTGCAGTCAGGACAGTAGCTATTTTCTCGCCTCAGAATTGTTAAACCGAACATCTGTTTATGATTCCCTAATAAATCGTTGGTCTACTCGTAACCTCCAATTTGCTGGAAAATCAGGACACGACCAATTTTTTGAGGCTTTTAGTGGTTTTGGGTCAATATCAGATTCTATGAGCCGTCGGGATGATATGGTCGCGTCAGTAGCAAATCGGGCGGCTTCGCAGCATATTACCTATCTAGAGTTAATGCTTACCGTTCAGGGTAGTGAGGTTCGACAGCTAGGGCGTGAAGTTGGTTGGAATAAAGATTTTGCTCTGATGCACCGTCAATTGCTCAAACGAGGATTAAGCAAATTAGTGACACTCGGCAACCAGCAATTTGCACAGTTGGAGCGCGAAGTTTCGAAAACACTCAGTTGCGGCACTCCATCGGCACAACCTGGATGTGCAGTGACAGTGCGCTATTTGCAGCAAACGACAAGAACAAAGTCGCCCGTTGAAGTGTTTGCTCAGTTAGCTTATGCCTTTGCACTAGATTCATCAGATTCGCGGGTAGTTGGCATCAATCTCGTCGCCCCAGAAGATAACCCGATTGCACTGCGTGACTACACGCTGCAAATGCAAATGCTGCAATTTTTAAAACGCCAATATCCCAATGTCAAGGTCACGCTCCATGCTGGAGAGTTAACTCTGGGGTTGGTTCCAACCGAGTATTTACGTTTCCATATTCGGCAAGCTGTAGAAGTGGCACAGGCATCTCGCATTGGACATGGTGTGGATATTCTTTTTGAGGAGCGTCCCTTCGAGTTGATGGAGCAAATGCGGCGACTCGGCGTGTTGGTTGAAATCTGCCTGACCAGTAATGAGGTTATTTTAAATGTTCAGGGAGATCAGCATCCTTTTAGGGAGTATTGGAAGGCTGGAGTACCAATGACCCTTGCTTCCGATGATGAAGGCATTTCCCGCATCGATTTAAGTCATGAGTATCTATTAGCGGCAACAAGATATAGGCTGGGATATAAAGACCTTAAGCGACTGGTTCGCAACAGCTTAG